>JADFYA010000013.1:0-20953 GCA_015233285.1 Deltaproteobacteria bacterium
ACGGACGTCTTGGGCAAGCTAACCAAAGACAACCCCATCATCGTGGACAAAGCCGGCCAATCCATCCGCCTCCTGGCCGAGGTTAACGGCAAGTATTTCTTTCAGCCGACCAGGCACGCCGTGGTGTCTAAGACCGGCTCCAATGGCGACAAGTCGGTCTTGGCGGCCTTTGCGGCACCCCAGGCATTTTGCGAAGGCTTGCTCCAAATCGGGGCCAAGCCTGGTGACAACATGACCTTAGCCAACAAAGAAACGACTCGGGTTAAAGGGGACGCCCTGGACGTGACCGTGACCTGGCCCGGCGCCAAGAAATCATACACCCTCGACGAAGTGATCAAAGACAGCAACAAGAAGCCCATCGTCATGCGCTTCGGCGGCAACCTGGCCATGGCCAAGGACAAAAGAACCGGCTGTCTCCTCTGCCTGGATTCCTGTCCGGTGGGTATCGTCAGTAATGAGGCCTATGCCTACGGGGCGGTGGAGAAAAGAAAAGAAGTGACCTTTATGGGCAACAAAGATGTCCTCCCCAAAGACGGTACGCCGGTCGTAGTAACCATAAAGTTGAAAAAATAGTTGGGATTAAAGATATCCTGAGTTTGACGAGTGTTATCAATCGGGACACAGAAATGAATCCGCAGATTTCTCAGATAAACGCAGATGGAAGCGATCCACAGACCTATATCGGGCCGAATCTGGGCAACTTGGCGCAATCTGTAGATTTGATCACGGTCCTTGATACCCATGGCGTAGCCTACTCGTCGAAGTCAGGTTCGAGATACGGCGAAATGCCTCCGGCCCGGTCGGACGTCGGCGGGACATGGGAATGAGAAATAATGTTAGAGATCATGCCGGGATAGTCATCAAGGTCGGATCTGCCGCGGCCGCGGTCAGACTCAGTGCGATGGGCCTGATCATTGGATTCTTGATCACCATCCTGAGCAACCATTGGGTCTGGCTGGATATGCGGTTCAATTCCGGGGTGATCATCCCCATTCTTGTGGTCTTGGGCGGGATAATCGGGCTGGGCACCGGGTTGTCCGTTAGTTTTCGGGTAGTTCTGCTCCTGGAAGCGATATTCTCGGCCGTCTGGTTGATCGATTATGGGTTCGACCTGGATGCGCTACTGGTGGTCCCGGCCAGTCTGGTCAGAGACGGCCTCCGGCTCCGCACCCTGACCTTGCCGGAGATAAACCTAGGTCTCGGGCTGGTCGTACTGGCCGGAAACCTGGCCTGGCTACCCCAGGTGTTAAGCAAAGCCGGCAGGAAGATTTGACGCCACACTCCGGACCTAGAGACCGACGGCAGAACTTATTGATTCATTTTACCACTATAGAGATACAACAAGGAGGAATGATCGACCATGTCAAAAAGAAAGCTGATTTCCCTAATTGTATGTTCCACCATTATCACGTTGATGCTGGGCGCGGCCGTGGCCTTCGCCTGGGGCGACAGCGAAGTTGATACGGAAAAGACGGCCGTGGCTTTTGCCCGGGAAGCAGCCAAGGGCGGTTACCAGATTGTCACGACTGATGAGTTGAAGAAATGGATCGACACCCAGAAACACATCTTGATCGTTGATACCATGCCCTTTGAAGACAGCTATAAAAAACAGCATGTTCCAGGGGCCGTGCAACTGGAGTTCCCCAAAGAAGAGATGACAACTTTAAGCGACAAAATGAAAGAGACCTTGATCGCCGTCTTAGGTTCGGACAAAGACCGGACCATCGTTTTTTACTGCGGGTTCACCAAGTGCGGCCGCAGTCACAATGGGGCCATGTGGGCGGTCAAGCTGGGCTACAAGAACGTTTACCGTTTCCCTGGCGGCATCAAAGCCTGGGCCGAGGCCAAGTATCCGGTGGAGTCCGCCAAGTAGCTATATCCGATCCAACAAACCATGTTCGATCCAAACAACCATGCTTAGCCAATATAACGCCGGGAGGCTGTCACGCTCCTGGCTTTTTGTTTGGTGGGCGGGGCAGGGGAGGCTGGACAAGGGGGAAATTGCTTGCCTCAAAAGGCAAAGAATGCTATGTTTATTGTAATTTCAATGGGGGTATTTGGCATATATTTCTTTTGGGACCCGAGAAAAATGGGATCGCATACCTGGAATTATATTTGTCTCTCTAATCAATGGAAATACATGAGTTGTCGGAACGATGCGGTAACGGGTTATTTGGAAGCAAAACCCGAATGCGGGATTATCTGGCACTCAATGAACAGAAGTTAGGCAAGCCACGGAGGATATCATGACAAACGATCAAGAGGAAAAAATTCCGAAGATCTTCATTTCATACTCTTACGATAGCGCGGATCATGAACAGTGGGTTGGAGAATTAGCATCTAAACTCATGAGGAACGGAATTGATGTCCTCCTTGATAAATGGGACTTGGGGCTTGGTGACGATGTTCCAAAGTTTATGGAAACAAGCGTGTCTGCTTCAGACCGGGTATTAATGATTTGCACGGAATCCTATGTTAGGAAAGCAGATGAGGGGAAAGGTGGTGTGGGCTATGAAGCAACGATTGTCACTGCAGAATTAGTTAGAAACTTAGGAACCTCTAAGTTCATTCCAGTTGTCAGGCAAAAGGGTGATGAAAAACTCTTACCCAAATCAATAGCAACAAGGCGCTATGTAGACCTAAGTGATGATCAGAATTTCGATGACCAGTTTGAAGTTCTTTTACGAGAACTCCATGAAGTTCCTGCTTCTCAGAAGCCTCCACTTGGGAAAAACCCTTTTGCTCGAGAGCCGTCAGGGGCTGAAACACCTTCAGGGCTAATCAGTTCAACTGGTTTATCCGATCTCACAGCACTATCTGATGATATCCTGACCGTATACCGCAAAGCTCTTGATATTGCGCGAAACGGGGATTCAGTTGCATGGGGAAGAATAATCAAGAATGCTCTATCGCAGATCTCAAGTGAATTGAGTGGTTGGAGAAATAAATATGCAAATAATTCGCTCAGGGATATACAGGCACTACATGAGATGGCGCTGGAAGGGGCTAACATCTATGCAGTGATATTTAGCATAGTTCTGGCTGGCATTGAATCAGGAAAAGATAAGTTCAAAAATCAGATCGGTTTAATAGATAAAATTCTTGATCCAAGAGGATGGAATTATACTGGGAGTCAAACAATTGTATATTTTCCAGACGCAATTGCTTGTATTTACCAGGCGTTGAATGGGGCAATGTGTCTTCAAACGCATCAATTATCGCTTTCCGCAAAACTGGCAAGAATTAAGGTCATAAAAAAATTCGATAATAAGTCCATCCCTTTGTATCAACGACATGAGATTGTCGGATGGCCTACAACATTAGGAAGAGAACCTGCAGCTATTTGGTCTTTCTTAATTAAATTATCCGAAAAATGGAACTGGCTAAATGAACCATTCGGCTCAGTTGAGGATTATCGAGAGTCGCTTTGCGCTTATTATTTGGTGCTCAATATTATTGAACTTATAGACATTATTACGGCAGGAGATGAACACCTACTTCAGAATGACAGAGTTAGGCTGCACATACCTCTGAGTTTTATGCAAGAAGATTTAGAGACTTTAAGAAGGGCATATCATTTACTTTTAGTTGATCCAGATCAGATTAGGGGTATCTGGGAAACGAGGAACATACAGGAAGAGAAGGTCAAGGAATTGTGGCCCAAGTGGGTTTATCATTTGAAAAATTGGCTTGGTAGAGATTTTGGCTTTGGAACGACAATTATACATGAGAATCTATTTAGCGACATAGAATAATTACCGAATTAGCACCTGTACGAGGAAGCTTGCGAATTCGTTCCTATGATGTAGGTCGTTAGATGGTAATAGACCTATCTTACGAGAATCATTGAATCACAATGGCAACAACATCGAGCCCTCTTCAGGGCCGCGGTGGGTTAGTTGCGGGCCAATTCCAGGCTGAAACCCTCGGGATACTTCGTGCCGGTGCTGGAAAGAAAGCCGGATGTGAGCCAGATCAGTCTCGTCGCATTGGAGCGTCTAACGTGGGAGTTTCGCATCCAAAGTATTATCTTCGAGACGGAGCGGGATGTGTCAGCGCTGGACATTGCGGTTCCTGAGGGAGACGCGGTATGAGCAAAATTTTCAATATTTACTGTGACGAGTCCTGCCATCTCGAGAATGACGGGCAGAAGGCGATGGTGTTGGGTGCGGTCTGGTGTCCACTGGACAAGCGTCGGGAGATTGCTGTGCGGTTGCGGGAATTCAAGCAGAGACATCATATGTCGGCCTCATTTGAGGTGAAATGGACCAAGGTCTCCCCAGCAAAGAGAGATTTCTATCTTGACATGATCGACTATTTTTTCGATGATGATGACCTGCACTTTCGAGCGTTGATTGTTCCGGACAAAGCCAAATTGCAGCACGATGCTTTTCCCGGCCAGGATCACGATACCTGGTACTATAAGATGTATTTTGACATGCTAAAGATTATCTTGAGGCCGGATGCGCGTTATCGAATTTACATGGACATCAAGGATACGAGAGGCGCCGAGAAAGTAGCCAAGTTAAGTGAGGTATTGTGCAACAACATGTATGATTTTTCCCGCCAGGTGATTGAACGCCTGCAGTTGGTCCGTTCCCACGAAATTGAGCAGTTGCAACTTGCCGACCTCTTAATTGGCGCAATCAGCTACCTCAACCGGGGTTTGCAGGGCAATGCCGGGAAAATGGCCGTGATCGAAAGGATACAACAAAGATCGGGATACGCCCTGACTAAATCGACGCTTCTGAGGGAAGAAAAGGTCAATCTTTTTCGATGGCACGCAGCGGAGATTCTGAGATGAGTGGAACTCCTGAGTGGCTGCCCCCGCTGGTGCTGCTCGATGACTACAGCGGCGACTGGGATGCCTACCTGGCAGCCATCTACGCGTGTTTCAAACGAGATTTCGTTGAAAGTAAACCGGTGTTTCAGGGGCGGCGGCTGGGCCTGAAACGGTATCCCCTAACTAAAGGTAAAGAAGCAACTTTTTGGCACATGATTTCAGAAGGTCAGGAGGAAGAAAATCGAATTCCAGATTTCAGGCGATGCGAACGAATACGATGGCCGAAGCCGGTCATAGAACACGAGAACGATCCGAAGGTGAAGTATTGGGTATCCGTCAAGCGTAAAGAGGATCGAATCCACATCTGGCTGGAAGAGGAAGATTACGTTGTCGTGCTTGCCGATCGTGGGGATTTCTTGTTGCCGTGGACGGCGTTTGTGATAACCAGACAGCATACCAGGCAAAAATTGAGGAAAGAGTACGAGGCGTACTGGAAAGGCAGACCATAAAAAGGCTGAAGCCGCCCGGTAGGACGGCCTCGTAACTCTTTTTACACATGGTAAATGAGCTACTGCAGTAATAATTGATGCGGCCGGCAAAGTCAAGGAAAACTTTTATGGTGTGAATTTGCCGGACTACTCCAAAGACGCCCTGGTCGAGTATATTGTTCAGTCCCCGGAGAACTCATGCAGATACCCAAGCCAACTCTCATCCTGTCATTGATGGTGGCTGTGTCGCTCTTCATGTCCCAGTCGGTTCTGGCGGACACGATTTATCTTTTTGGGAAGATAGGCGAGTTTCCCATCAGTGCCTCCATGGACCGAAAAGAGAAAGATCTGTCCGGCTGGTATTTTTATCATTCCCAGGCCAAACAAATCCGCCTGGAAGGCCATATCGACGGCCATGGAACCTTTCGCCTGGAGGAAACAATAAACTACAAGAAAACGGGGAGTTTCGAGGGAAGCGTGACCCAGGGCCGTTGGGCTGGGACATGGCGCAAAACCATTGATGCCGCCCCGTTGCCGTTCTATCTTGAAGAGAATCATAATCAACTTAATAATGTTAGCGCCAACTACGATTGCACGGCCAAAGAGCGCGATGCCCAATTCCATTATACCTACCGAAGGAAACTGAAACTGGCCATCGCCGCCGGAGTCGTGAAAGCCTTTCGTTCAGATCAAGGGGCCGCCCCGGATGGTTATGAAGAGGAGCAGTGCAGCATCGAATTGGCGTATATGAAGCAGGTGGCGTCAAAGGTAGGGATCTTGCTCCAGTCTAAGGGCGAGAATGCCGAAGAGGAAGCTAAAAAGTGCACGGTTCGAATCCTGGGCGATTCGGACATTCTCTGGATCCGTTTTGGAGATACGTCCCAAAAAGGAGACGACTGCCGCAGTACCGACTCCAGAATATTTTGCAGCCCCCGCATCTTCTGGAACGACCTCATTCTGGACCGCCGGACACAGAAATGCAAAGCCCTGAAATAAGGTCATAGGGGAAGAGCATCTCCTTGCTCCAGAGGTTGTTGTGACCCCTAACCATAGGAGGTGCGCAGATGGTTTATTTACTCTTCGTTATTATTTTACTCCTTAGTTTTTCCTCGGTCCAGGCCGAAGACCGCCATCCTTTAACCGTCAACGATTTGCTCGACTTTGACCGAGTCTCCGACCTGCAGGTTTCTCCCGATGGTTCACATATCGCCTTTGTGGTCAGTTCCCTCGACCTGGACAACAACCGGCGGCGGTCATCCATCTGGGTGATGAAGTCAAACGGGAGTGAGGCCCGGCGTCTGACTCCCCTCCCGGAAGGCGGAGACCATCCCGCCTGGGCCCCGGATGGCCAGTCTCTTTATTTCATTTCTTCCCGCTCCGGGACGGCTCAGGTTTGGCGGATCTCCCCGGCCGGCGGTGCTCCGCAGCAAGTAACCTGGCTGCCTCTTGATGTTGATAACTTGAAGATGTCACCCGATGGAAAACATCTGGCTGTGACTATGGCGGTTTTTGTTGATTGTGATTCCCTGGACCGTACCGTCAAACGTTTAGAGCAACAGAAAGCGCAGCCTGCCACCGGGGTTGTTTATGATAAGATATTTGTCCGCCATTGGGATGCCTGGCAAGATGGGCGGCGCAGCCATCTCTTTGTCCTGCCGATAACAGGAAGTGGCCTCCCGGTGGACGTCACGGCCGGAATGGATGCCGATGTTCCGTCTACACCCTTTGGCGGCCCTGGTGAGTTTTCCTTTACTCCGGACGGTGGCGGGATGGTCTTTACCGCCCGCAATGTCGGGAGAGAGGAACCATGGTCAACCAATTTTGATCTATATGTCGTCCCGCTGGATAGATCTGCCGCGCCGGTCAATATCACCAGGGATAATCAAGCCTGGGATACCTCTCCCGTGTTTTCCCATGACGGAAACACCCTGGCCTATCGGGCGATGAGGGTTCCCCGGTATGAGGCGGACCGTTACCGGATCGTTCTCCGTTCCTGGCGAAGTAGTTATCAGGGTGGAAAGTTTGCCTGGTCGGTGGGTGACCCGAACTGGATCACGGAAGAATGGGATCGGTCGGCGGATTCCATCGCCTGGTCCTCCGACGGACGGTCGATGTATGTTCACGCCGACAATCTCGGCCAACAATCCCTTTTTGAGCTTAATCCAGCCTCAGGTCAGGTGAAATTACTTGTTTTTAACGGAACGGTAAGCGATGAAGCCGTGGCTGGCGACCGGATCATAGTGATTGGACAAGACTTGTCTCATCCGGCGGAGATTTACTCTATTGACAAGAACGGCAATGAGTTACGGCAACTAACCCATTTGAATGACGCCAGGCTGGCCAAGGCAAGCATGGGGAAGACGGAGCAGTTCAGTTTCACCGGGGCCAACAATGATCCGGTCTACGGCTATGTGGTGTCACCGCCAAACCGCAACCCCCAGACCAGGTACCCGGTCGCTTTGATTATTCATGGCGGTCCTCAGATAGCTCTCGGAAATATATTTAATTATCGTTGGAATGCCCAGGTCTTGGCCGGGGCGGGGTATGGCGTTATATTCATTGATTATCATGGCACCCCTGGCTACGGGCAAAAGTTCACCGATTCGATTACGAATGATTGGGGTGGGAAGCCCTTGAAGGACCTGCAAATAGGGTTGGAGCAGGCATTGGCCCGGTATCCCTGGCTGGACGGGACTCGAGTGGCGGCCTTGGGACCTTCTTATGGAGGCTTTATGATCTACTGGATCGCAGGCAATTGGGCCGATCGGTTCAATTGTCTTGTCGCCCACGGCGGCATTTTCAACACCGGCGCCCTCTACGCGACTGACGAACTTTGGTTTGCGGAACATGAGTTCAATGGGACGCCTTGGAATAACCCCGAAGGTTACAAAAAAATCAACCCGGCTAATCATACCATGGCCTGGCAAACACCCATGCTGCTGATTCATGGTTCGTTGGATTTTCGTGTGCCGATAGAGAATTCGATGGCCGCGTTCAATGTGTTGCAGCGAAAGAATATCCCAAGTAGATTTATTCACTTCCCCGATGAAAGTCACTGGGTTCAAAAACCACACAATACTATTCAATGGTATCAGGCCATTATCGACTGGATCAATCAATACTGCCGATTGCCGAAGCCGGCCGAGGAGGCCGCAGTCAAGCTCGCCCAGGTCCCTGGGGCCGGACCAGTCCAGCCCTCGGAAGAAGATAATTAATCCCGTCTTTGATTCGCCCTGGAATGGATGATTTGTGGGATTGCTCGCTTATCCCGCCTGAGGTATGGCCTTTTTCTCGGAATAACTCGCTTGTTAGCCCCGATGTAAATATCTTTCCCAATCTCCCCGGCTCTACGGCCGCCCCCCAATGTCTGTGATGTGTCTGGAATTGGGAGCCAAAAAATTATCCGCAGATTTCGCAGATGGGCGCAGATAGATGAGGTCCATAGGCACCTGCGGTTATTTGTCTTTTTCCATCTGTGCAAATCTGAGTAATCTGTGGATTAAGTCGTGGCCGGCCTCCGGGATATGTCTAGTCTGGGTATGCTGTTTCTACCTGACGGCGGTCTGGAATTTTTTCGGGGTTCGCATCAATTTTCATCTTTTTTGAATTTAAGTATCAAGTAACAATCAATTTTAGCCGATAAAAGATCAGGGAAACGGATTTCCCCGATTGTTATTGTCCATAATGAATATGAGTAACCGGTCATGTGACAGGGAGGTCGTCATGAACCTAGGCGCACTGCAAGGATTTGGCTTTACTCCGTCAAACATCCCCAGGCTTGATCTCACCAATAACTCCAACACCCAACAAACAAACCTTGACCAGAGCCTATTCGCCCAAACCAAGGCGGTATCCGGTAAGGTTGCCATGAACTCCAAAGACGGCACCACCACCCAGATCGCGGCCGGTGGGATTCACCTCGAGGCGGAACAAGCCGTATCATCAACCTCCGGGTCATCCGGTCAGGCCAACACGGCGGAAAGTTATCGCCGAATGAGTTTGGACTTTTCTTTTCTCTCCTACCAGACAGGCCAGGCCCCCATCGGCGACTTGATGGCCTCGGGTGAAGCGACCGACTTGCAAAAAGCCTTCAACGATCTGACCACTGGTAAAACCAAGAGTTTTGACAAGTATGATCAGGCGGTGGGAAACTTCTTTAACGATCTCCAAAACGACCTTCATTTAAGTTCCGATGAGTTCAAGACTGCTCAGGATATCTTCAAGAATACGGTCAGAGAGTACTTTGCGCCCGGCACTCAAGCCCAATCGACTGATGCCACGCCTCAAAATCAGAATCAGGTTTTAGGTGGCCTGCTCATGAATCAAGGGAACCTGCAGCTCTCGGCCCGGCAGTATGAGGCGGCTTTCACCAGTTACAATCAGGGCCGGGACAGCCTCCAGGCCGGTGGCCAGGATACCGGTCAAATAGACGCCTTGCTGGCAGCGATGGCCAAGAAGCTCGATGTCCAGCCTGACCAACTGGCCCGATTAGGTGACCAACTGGTGGCCCGAATGCTGCACCCTGAGCTGATCGGGAGCAAAGCGGCTGATGGCAAAGACCAGGCCGGATCGGCTCAAGGCGGTGACCAGTCGGGGCAGGCCCGGGATGTGGCCAAGTCGGGATCGGCCGATGGAGTCGATCAATCTGGATCTCAGGAAGAAACCGATGCCGCCAACGGGATGGACATTTTGCGACAAATGCTCCAAATTCCCTGGCCCGGACTTCGGCCCCTGACGATGACTGACCCTAGTCAGACCAACCAGGCTCAGATCAATCAGGCCCGGACTGACCAGGCTCAGAATCAGTCTCAGACTGATCAGACACAGACCAATCCGGTCGGTTAGGGACCGAATTTGAGAAGATCCCACTGGAGGACGCAAAAAAGGTAAGTCATATATCTCTCTGACGGTTATATGTGGTGATTCGTCTCGGTCGGCTCAGACCCGGATAAATCACCACACTTTTTTTAGGCCGCAGCGCTTTTTGAAAGACCTTTGAATCCACATCGCCTGGCCGAACAAAATCCTAATCCACGAATTGTCCTGGCTACACCGGCGGCCATCAATATTCTGCACCAGGGCCACACCAACAAAATCGTAACCAACCAATCGTCCTGGTTGCGTATAAATTGGAAGTAAGGTATAGAAAGGGCTTTGACTCGATCCGCGCCAATGTAGGCCGTTTGACGGATGAATCGACATATAACATCAGCTATCCCGGTGAATAATCTTGTTTCCGATTAAATATCTAGTTAAGTATCTAGTTAAATATCTATCCGGCATCATCGTTCCGTTGATTATCTTTCTGGCTGTTTCCGGGGATATCCTTGGCGCTCCAGGTCAAGGCGCTCCGGAACAATTCACGGCCGGCCCGACCTTTGGCTCTCAGTCCGTACTGGAGGCTTGCTGGACCCAGGAGGAGCTACGAGGGCGTCCAAACGAAAAGAAGACAGGAAGACCGGCCGCCTCGGATCAGACCATCCCGGTTAAGGACCGGCCGGAAGTTCGGCCGACTCCATTGCCGCGGGAATGGCACAACTGTATCCGCCGGGTGAATCCGGGCCACCGGGCCAAGGCCGTCGCCCTGACCTTTGATTTGTGCCAGGGGCCGCACGGGCGGGCCGGATATGACGCGGAGATCGTCGATTATCTCAGACAACATCAGATAAAAGCCACTTTTTTTGCCGGGGGTAAATGGATGGTTGACCATCCTGAGCGGACCATGCAACTGATGGCCGATCCCCTTTTTGAACTGGGCAACCATACCTGGAGCCATGCCAACCTGCGGGTGTCCCGAGGAAAAAAAATTGAAGACGAAATAATCCGGACTCAGGTTGAATATGAGCTGCTCCGTCAAGAACTGGTTACTAAATCGGGCATCCGGGGTGTAAGTCAGGCGGAACTGGATAAGATTCCCAGGCGGATCATGGTCTTCAGATTTCCTTATGGGGCCTGCGATGCCGAATCGTTGAGCGTTACGGCGAAATTGGGATTGGCGGCCATCCAGTGGGACGTAGTCACCGGAGACCCGGACAAGTCCCAGTCCGCTCATAACATCGTGGAGATCATCTTGAACCGGACGCGGCCCGGATCCATCATTATCGGCCACGCCAACGGCCGGGGACACGGCACCGCCGAGGCCTTGCCGGTAGTCATTCCTGAATTGCAGCGAAGAGGGTATACTTTTGTGACTGTCAGTGAATTACTTAGACTGGGTCAGGCCGTGGCCACGGAGGAATGCTATGAACTTACACCCGGTGACAACTACCGGTATGACCGGTCCGCTGGTCGGGAGGTGGTCCCATGAGGGGTGAACCGCCTTTTTCCGCGCCCTCCTACGAGTTGCCCTCCGGCAGCCTTAACCCGTTGAATAACCGAAACGATGCCATCACCATAGGCGAACTCCTGGCCAAAATAAACCCCTGGATCACCCTTGGCTTTACCGCCAATCATTTTTTGAATTACTTCACCCGGCGGGATCCCGGCCTGAATCGGTATTTGGTGGTCCAGAATGGGCACAAGATCGGGACAGTCTGCGTCCGCTATCCCTGGCTGCGCGGGGCGTACATCGAATTGATCGGCCTGGCCGAACCTTACCAGGGCCGCGGTTTGGGCCGGCAAATCATCCGCTGGGTGGTCGAGGAAACCCGGCAGGAGTCACGAAATCTTTGGGTGGCGGTTTCGGATTTCAATCCCAGGGCCATGAGCTTCTATGAGCGGCAGGGATTCCGGGTGGCCGCCCTGCTCCCCGACCTGGTCAAGCCGGGTTTTGATGAGATTCTGATGCGGAAGACGCTGAAGTAGGAGTTTCGGGTTACGGGTTACGTGTTGCGTGTTGCGTGGTATGTGTTAGGTTTTGCGGAGTTTGTGGCACGGGTCATGAGGTGAGGCCGTTCGATTAGGACGCGCCTGATCCAATCCGAGGTGCAGTCAATCCAGGCATTAGGCCGGTGGCACGTGTCAGTGGCCTATTCTTGGTGTTTGTGGGGTTACTTTGATTTGGATGGAAAAATCATTGAGGAAAATCGACCCGAGCGGTATAATATGCAGAACGTTACTTTCCATGATGGCGTGGAGGCTCTCCGGGGGGTGGTCAAATGATATGGCCCTTGACTCGCTATCTCCCAGCGCTTGAGTCCATACCCGTGTGGACAATGTATGATCACCCACGCGCTCGGGCACGCTGACGCAGCCTTGTCCTGAGTTGGGTATAAAGCCGGATGTTTTCACGACCGAATGATTCCAAGGCCACAACCAATGCATAAGGTTCCTGGTCATTCATCATGTTTTTGGCCCACCCTTCAACCTGGTGAGTAACGACCACAAACAGATGTTTCCCGTTGCGAAGTGGAGAAGTTCTCGGCACTATCTTAATCATCTTCGAAGACGCCATCGCTGTCCCTTTACTCCTCAACTTGCTTCCAGGTCTGAACCCTGGCCATTCATCAATATTATCCAGATTAGAGCCTGCGCTGAAGCATTGCGAAAGGGTACCAAGATCATTTTCTTCGACGATCTTGAAGGAAATCTTAGAACCTTTGTAGGTTTTTCTCGTTGAACGACACGGTGGGCAATAAGCAAGGGCAACCCTGATAAATCGCTCTACTTTGCCGGCAACCAGAAAATCTTCTGGAAGTGGTATTTCAAAGAAATGCGTCTGGTCATGCCCGATTTGTTCTTCGGCGACCAGAGTCACGCAACTTTCAAGCGAATAGATCGTTTTTTCTGTGTCCGGGCGGCCGTAGCCATAACTATAAAACCCAATTTGGGGATCGGTATCTTCCAGGTGTTCAAGCAGAGATTTTGCATTTTCTGGCCATGTTGCATTTAACAAGATAAGGGCACGAAGAAGGTTGGATGAGGATTCCGGATACTCACGCAACAATCGTCCGGCAAGGTTGGTAATCTTCGGAGCCGCGAAGCTGGTGCCGTTGAGAGGAGTGAACAACCTTTCCCCAACGTAGGAATGCTTCAAACATATTTCACTGATATTGAGATCGGGCGTACGGAATCGAGGCATCCCACCGGCTCTCAAGTCAACAGTCACATTGCCGCCATATTCTACCAGATCAGGTTTGATGGCGCCATTAGGGCCGGGACCGGTTCTGGTAAAGGGGGATAATTCGTCCGGTCGAGCTATTGGCTGGTAGGCAGGGTCATGAGGCCAGTTGGCTGCTCTACAGTCTTGGTCATACCTGGCGAGACTCCCGACGGTGAGCACATTAAGCGCCGGAGCCGGATCGATAATCCTGGCTGCAGGTGAAAAGAGATAGGCTGGATATTCTTCACGCCAGTCACTTGGAACTTCATCGGTTCCTCTAAAATTCCCGGCTGAGACTACGAATAGGATGTCCTTTGTTCTGGCAAGTTCATCGAGAACGGCTGCCAGCCCTTTTACATGACGTCCGTCATATGGTTGATGCAGATCTCCGAATGATATGTTGAAGATCCGGCAGCCCAACTCGTCGCAAAAGTAGTTTACGGCGTCCGTCACCTGACCGGCTATCAGACGCTTATCATACTCGGCATTTTGGCCTGAAAGTACCTTTCCGCTGAGTATCCGCAACCGCGTGGCAAATTGCCGTTGCCCGAGGCAATATGCGATATCCCCGTAGAGGGCGAACCCGGCAACAGCAGTACCGTGTCCGGTCTCATCATGCGGATCGACCCCATCGACAAAGGACGTTTCTTCTCCAACTGCCTGTTCTATCAATGGGTGCCCGGAGATAACTCCGGAATCCAGAACTGCTATGAGAGTCCCGGCTCCGTCACCAGGCCCGCTGATCACCAGGTTGCTCAATTCAATATCATAATTCGCCGCTTCAAATTGCCAGGTGGGCGGGATTTCAACGCATCGTACTGTTTCCAGATCAAGGACTTCATCTAACAAAGCTCCCGTCAGCCGGGCTCTTAGCATAACCACCGAATCTAATACCAGTTTATCCCAAACTTCCCCTCCTTTACCGGTCAGCCATTCAGCAGTTTGGGCACACTCTTGACGATTTGTTTCTCGTTGTTCTCGCGGCCAGAGTTCAATGTCTACGACCTTTATGTCGTCACTACCCCATTCTTCACCCTTCAAGCTTCGGCCGAGTCGATCCTCTCGACTCCACGTTGCTATGCCCTCAATTGCATGAAATACGTTTGCGGATACTCCGTGTCCTGTTAGTCCAACTTTATACCGGGCCATGCGTCTCAAGAATTCCTGTTTCGCATCTTCATTCACAAAGATGATGAGAGTCTCATCGGATTCTTCAGATACGATCTCGATTCCGAAAGACCTCAGGGCATCTTCGGAAACCGTACCCGCCTGTATCCGAAGCTTTATTATGAGTCCCGGATCAAACTGTGGAGGCTTTCTTTCTATAATTGCTGCCTCAACGAGGCCCAACTCTCGCTCAATACCCTCGCCATGCTGTTTTACATTATCGTGTTTATAAAGTGGCATACTCCCGCCGCCGCCTTTTTTTCGTCGAGGCGTAGCGGGGTCAAGGCGTGATAACTCCAGGTGAGGATAACGCTGATTTGGCACTTGTCAGCTCCTGTTTTTTTTGTTCTTCCCCGCCTTCAGAATAATATCCCTTCGTTCTGTTTCCCTCTTTAGGGAGACTTCGAATATGTCTTTATCGACACTCTTTCGACCTTTAAGTATTGTCTGCTTTATCGCCTGGATAACGACCCGTTCGATGTCGGCATGGGAAAAACCTTCCATGAGCTGAACAAACTCACGAGAGTCTGTAGGTAAATCATAATGAGTCGAGCGGAGCTTGAGGTCAAGCAATCGACGTATTTGTTCCAGATTCGGCCGGTCAAAAAAGAAAACCTCATCAAATCTTCTCCAGAGTGCCCGGTCAAGCATACCTTCGTGATTCGTCGCGGCAATAAGGAGACTTCGTCCGCGATAACTGTCGATCATTTGCAGAAATGAGTTCACGACCCGCTTTAACTCGCCGTGTTCCGCCTCATCTTCTCTTTCTTTCGCAATACCGTCAAATTCGTCAAATAGGGCCACATATCTGCCCCGTTCCAGAAAATCGAACACCTTGCGCAGGTTGGCGGCGGTTTCACCAAGATAGGAGGAGACCACCGCGTCGAATCTGATCACCACCAGCTCTAATTGTAATTCCCCGGCGAAGACTTCAGTAGTAAGAGTCTTGCCGCATCCGGGCGGACCGCAGAAGAGTAGCTTGGATTTCGGTTTCAGGCCGTGGGAGCGTAGAAGCTCTTCTCGGTCCTGTTCAAGAATGACCTCCTCAACGACTGATCTTATGTGATCTGAAAGGACGACATCCCCCAGAAAGCGGCAGGGAACCCTGACTTCCAATAGCGGCAGATTTTTTTCCGTATCTTTTGGAATGTCCGCCGGCTTGACCGATGAAATCCGGAGGGTATCACCGGTAAAATCCGGAATACCGCTCTGCAATATCCTCTGAAGGTCATTTGCCAGTAGATGGTGATGCTTGTCACGCTCATCCTCAATGATCTTTTCAGCGGCAGTACGAAACGACCCCTCATCGCCTTGAGCGATACCCTTGAAAAGCTGTCGTAGTAATCTCCCACTAGCCATCACACTTTCTCCTGTCTATTAACTTATTGTCTCTTCTCTATTTTTAGTGGGTAAGTCCAAACTTGGCTTTCCAGCGATTAGGTTGATTAAGGAACAGATAATATTAAAACTCCTTAATCTGGACGGTAGGTTCGGGAGGCATGGCATGTAAGTAGATAACATGAAACCAGGGCAATCGGTCAGCAGGCTGCTGACCAAATGAGCAGGCCGGGCATTCTTCGGCGAACCGGCGCATATATTTCAGGTTCGTCGGTGAAAAACCCTTCATTTCGGGAAAGGCGCGCCGTAGATCATCAGCCAGTCGATCAATGATCTTGGCACCCCATCCCTGGACGATCTGCCGGTGTTGGATCTCCCGACCGATATCCCAGTATAGGCGGATAAGTTCCGCGTTGACGGACAGCGCCGCCCGAAGCTGAGACTCGCTGACACGGCGCCTTAGATCGGCCAACCATTCCACGTATCCGTCGGGTATCACCAATTCATTGTCCGGCACCCTCGTGTTTCCCTATAATAACCGTTCGTTGCATAGGACCCTTTGATTGCCCGCGCCAGATCGCCCAATGCATCCAGGACAACGTCATCGCCAAGAGAGATTTGCCTTCCGTTTTAGCGCAGACTCCCTCACTACTTAACCTTACCCGCCACCAGTTCCTTCGCCAATGCCAAGGCCGCGGGGATGCCGGTCGGGTCGGGGCCGCCGGCCTGGGCCATATCCGGTCGTCCGCCGCCTTTACCGCCCACCTTGGCCGCCAGTTGCTTGATCAGATCCCCGGCATGGAAGACCTTTTGGCCGGCCAGGTCTTTGGTCACGACCACGATCAGCATGACCTTGCCGTTGTTGTCCGCAGCCAGGACGATCACCGCGGAACTCAGCCGGTCTTTGAGCTTGTCGGCCATGTCCCGCATCTCCTCGGGCGAATCCAGTCCGACCTGGGCCGCGACCAGTTTGTACGGTCCGATCTCCACGGCCTGGCTGATTAAGTCACCAGACTGGGCCGTCCGCAGCCGGGCTTTGAAAATATCCAGCTCAGTCTCCAGCTCCTTTTGCCGGGTCAGCAGCTTTTCGACTCGGGAGGCCAGTTCGGTCGGGGGAGATTTCAGCAAGCCGGCCGCAGTCTTAATTTCATGGAGCTGGCTTCGGAGGTATTCGACGGCGCCCCGGCCGGTGATGGCCTCAATCCGGCGGATACCGGCGGCGATGCCCGTTTCGGACAGCAGGATAAACGCCCCGATGTCACCGGTCCGGCGGACGTGGGTGCCGCCACAGAGCTCTTTGCTGAACTCGGGCAGCTCGACCATGCGCACGACATCGCCGTAGCGCTCTTCAAACAAGGCCATGGCCCCCGTCCGGACCGCTTCTTCCATGGCCATAACGTGAGTATGAACCGGGATGTTCTCCCGAATTCGGGCGTTGGCCAGGTTTTCAATGGTCAGCAGTTCAGACTCGCTGATGGGAGCGAAATGGGTGAAGTCGAACCGCAGCCGGTCCGGAGTGACCAATGATCCGGATTGCCGGACATGATCGCCCAGGGTCTGGCGCAGGACTGCCTGCAGGATGTGGGTGGCCGTATGATTGGCGGCAATGGCGGCCCGGCGGTCGGCATCGATGGCCACCTCAACCTTGAGCCCTGGAGCGACCATCCCCTGGGTCACCCGGCCTTTGTGCACGATCAAGTCGCCTGGGAGCTTCAGAACATCGGTGACGTCCACCCGGAGCCGGCCGTTATCGGAGATGATCCCGGTGTCGCCCACCTGCCCGCCGGATTGACCATAGAGCGGGGTGATGTCCAGGATCAATTCCACTTCTTCGCCTTCGCCGGCCTGGTCCACCAGTTGTCCGTCTTTGACCACGGCCAGCAGTTCGCCGCGGGCGGTGGCTTTGTCATACCCGATGAATTTGGTGCAGATTCCTTTGGCCGCCAGTTCCCGAAAAGCCTCGGCCGTTTCCGTATCGCCGCTGCCCTTCCAGGATTTTCGGGCCATCTCCCGCTGCTGGGTCATGCTGGCTTCAAACCCGGCCTGGTCGATGCTCAAGTTGTCTTCAATGATGATGTCGTTGATGATATCCAGGGGGAAGCCGTAGGTGTCGTATAGCTTGAAGACCACCGGTCCGGGCAAGGAAGTGCCGCCGGAATTTTTCAGGGAGGCCACTTCTTCGGCCAGGAGTTTCAGGCCGTAATCCAGTGTTTCGGAAAAACGGTCTTCTTCGGAGCGGGTGACCTGAGAGACGAAGCTCTTGGCCTCGGCCAGTTCCGGGTAAACACCGGCAAAGGCATCGGCCACCACTCCGGTCAACTGATGGAGGAAGGGCTGGGTCACGCCCAGGTTGCGGCCATACCGGAAGGCCCGGCGCAGAATCCTTCGGAGGACATAGCCCCGTCCTTCATTGGAGGGCATGATTCCGTCGGTAATGAGAAAAGTGATGGCCCGGGCATGGTCGGCGATAACCTTGAAGGCGATGTCTTGTTTGTCATCCCGGCCGTACGCGCTACCCGAGATGTCGGCGATGGCGGTCAAAATCGGGGCAAACAGGTCGGTCTCGAAATTGTTCTTCTTCCCCTGAAGCACCGCGGTAATCCGCTCCAGGCCCATCCCGGTGTCAATACTGGGCCGGGGCAACGGAGTCAGTTTCCCGGTTTCATCCCGGTTGTATTGCATGAAGACCAGGTTCCAGACTTCGAGATAGCGGTCGCAGTCGCAACCCACGGTACAATCGGGACGGCCGCAAGAGAATTCCACTCCCTGGTCGATCAATATCTCAGAGCAGGGACCACAAGGCCCGGTATCACCCATGGACCAGAAATTATCCTTTTCGCCCAGCCGGACAATGCGTGATTCCGGCATCCCGACCACCTTTTTCCACAGTTCGTGGGCCTCGTCGTCATCCTGGTAGACCGTGGCATAGAGCTTGTCCGGGGGCAGACCATAGACCTTGACCAGCAGGTCCCAGGCAAAGGCGATGGCTTCCGGCTTAAAATAGTCGCCGAAGGAAAAATTGCCCAACATCTCAAAAAAGGTGTGGTGCCGGGCGGTGTGGCCGACATTTTCCAGGTCGTTGTGTTTTCCGCCGGCCCGGACGCATTTCTGGGAGGACGCGGCCCGAGAGTAGGCTCGTTTGTCCTCGCCCAGAAAGACCCTTTTGAACTGGTTCATTCCGGCATTGGTGAACAGGAGGGTGGGGTCGTTTTTCGGCAGCAAAGAGGAACTGGCCACGGCGGTGTGTCCGTGTGAATTGAAGTAGTCGAGGAATTTCTGTCTGATTTCGTTTCCGGTGATCATTATTCCTGCTCCTTAGCCAAGGGCCCCAGGGGCTGCCGGTCCATAATTTCGGAAGCCGCGGGCAGGCCGTGATGTTCCCTGATTTTAGTCTCAATCCGGGTCATGATGTCGCTGTGTTCGATCAAGAATTTGCGGGCGTTTTCCCGGCCCTGGCCCAGACGCTCTCCCGTGTAGGAATACCAGGTGCCGCTTTTTTCGATGATGTCCAGGTCCACGGCGCAGTCTAAAATATCGCCGGCCCGGGAGATGCCCTCACCGAACAGGATGTCGAATTCGATCTCTTTAAAAGGCGGGGCGACCTTGTTTTTGACCACTTTGACCTTGGTCCGGTTGCCGATGGTCTCGGTTCCTTCTTTCAGACCGGCCACCTTGCGGATCTCCAGGCGCAATGAAGCGTAAAATTTAAGGGCGTTGCCTCCGGTGGTGGTTTCCGGATTGCCGTAACTGATGCCGATCTTCATCCGGATCTGATTGATGAAGATGACGCAGGTATGGGATTTGCTGATAACACCGGTGAGTTTGCGCAAAGCCTGAGACATCAGCCTGGCCTGGAGACCCATGTGGGAGTCGCCCATATCGCCTTCGATCTCAGCCCGCGGAACCAGGGCCGCGACCGAGTCGACCACGATGATGTCGATGGCGCCGCTGCGGACCAGGATCTCGGCGATGTCCAGAGCTTGCTCGCCAAAATCCGGCTGCGAGACCAGGAGATCATCCACGTTCACGCCCAGCCGCCGGGCATACTGGATATCTAAGGCGTGTTCGGCGTCAATGAAGGCGGCGATGCCGCCCCGTTTCTGAGCTTCGGCGATAACGTGCAAGGCCAGGGTCGTCTTGCCGGATGATTCCGGCCCGAATATCTCCACCACCCGTCCCCGGGGAATCCCCCCCACGCCCAGGGCCAGATCTAATCCGATGGACCCGGTCGGGATGACCGCCACCTGGGCCGTTTCCTGGGCCCCCATTCTCATGATGGAGCCCTGGCCGTGTTGCTTTCTGATCTGGCCCAGGGCCATTTCCAGGCTTTTGTCTTTGTCCTTTATTTTATCCCGTTCTTCGGCGGCGGGCATGGGGCCGGCTCCTTTCTTCAAAGAGATTCTCCTTCCTGGTGCGGTGTTTCGGGTTACGGGTTGCGTGTTTCGGGTTGCGTGTTTCGGGTTACGTGTTAGGCGTTGCGGCTGTGACCGGTGTCGGCTGCGGGTGGTCATTTTTTATCGGTCATCCGGGTTAAAACAATGTCCTTGATGCCTTGCTCCAGGGGGGCGGATATCGAGGCGATGTCGCCCGCCGGATCGGTATTAAAGGTCAGCCTGAGACCGGACAGTTCCGGCGGCTCTTCAGCAGTTTCAAAGACATCATAATGATAATGGGTCAAAAACGTTGATTTGTCGCCGGTGGTCACTTTCAACCGGTCTCCCTCCGGGGTCACCGTGACAAAACCATAGGCCGGGTGCCCATATGTGCCACCATAGGCATCGAGGAGATGGGATGGTTTGGTTCCGGTCTTTCGGTTTCTGTCTTTCTCCGCCTTCATTTTGGCCTCGGCCTCTTTCAGCCGGGCAAATTTTTGTTTGAGCCGTTGATTCCAGGGGGCTTCCGGCAAACCCAGCAGACGGTCATAGGCGTTAAAGGCGACGATCCCCGGTACCGGGCATTTGTCCGACTTGTTGACCAGGACGACGACGCCCAGATTATCTCTGGGCAGGAAGGACACACTGGAGTGGAACCCGTCGATTTCCCCGTCGTGAGTCACTATCAAATGGCCCTGATAGGTGGTGACCATCCAGCCTAAGGCATAGGCGGTAAAGGATTGTTCATCATACTCCACCCGGC
>JADFYA010000013.1:20983-21702 GCA_015233285.1 Deltaproteobacteria bacterium
GCGATGATTTGGGGCGTCAGGATATCCTGTGACGTTTTTTCGGTAATGATTTTCTTGCCGTTGAATTGACCTTTATTCAGCCAGACCAGCAGCCAGTTGGCCATGTCCCGGACATTGGAGTTGATGGACCCGGCCGGGCCGGCGGCTTTGATCTGGGCAAAAGGAATTTGTTTGACCACGTCATTTTCTTCCCGATAGGGCAGGGCAAAATCAGGTGCCTTTTGCATCTCATCGGGCGAGAAATTAGTGCTTTTCATATTTAACGGAGTCAGAATGCGGGCCCGGACCAGGTCTTCCCAGGTTTTGCCGCTGACCTGCTCAGCCAGGAACCCGGCAACAACATACATGATGTTGCTGTATTCAAAGCCGGATCTGAATCCCTTGTTGGGTTCCAGATATTGCAGCCGGTCAACGATCTCTTTGCGTGTCTGGGGGATATCGGAAAGTAGGGAATCATATCGGGCTAGACCGGTGCGGTGGGTTAACATGTCCCGCAAGGTGAGGTGGGCGGTGACGTATTCGTCGTACATTTTGAAAAAGGGAATGTAATCTCGGGCCGGCGTGTCCCAGTTGAGTTTCCCTTCATCAACCAGAGCGCCCAGGGCCGTGGCGGTAAAGGCCTTGGTACAAGACCCGATGGCGAATAGGGTATCGGGAGTCACCTTTTGTCCGGTTTTGACCCGGCTGACACCGAAGCCCTGGGAGAGAATGATTTTGCC
>JADFYA010000140.1 GCA_015233285.1 Deltaproteobacteria bacterium
TGTCACTTTCTCCAATAATTCTAACATAAACGGTTGTTATCTTCAGCTCGGAGGTTTGGGGCTAGATCGGATGACCCGACGTAGGCATAGTTGTCCCAACTGACGTCTGGGCCGGTTGAACCTTCCTTGACCGCTTCCAACTGGAACCTTAGAGGACAAGAAAAGGACAACCCGGTGCTGGCCGGATTCGCTCCGACCTGGGTGTAGTTGGCCAAATTGTCCTTGTCTCCGGAGCCGTTGTAAATGTAGCAGTAGATAAATTCTTGGCTCCGCCTGAAAAGAAAGGTGCCGCTGTTGCCGGCGTTACCGACCATGGCCACGTTCGACCAGGTTGTCCCGTTGTGAAAATCGACGCGGCAGACCTGCCCGGTGGTAGTGTCATAGGATCGCGACAACCGGACCTTATAGTCGTGTCCATAAGTCAGGACCGCCACCATCCCGGCATACCAACCAGTGACCGTCGGGGCTGTGTTCAAAAACCAGTCCACCCGTGCGGCGCCATTAGAAGGATAGCTTGTGGTCGTCTTTACCGCCACATTTCCGGAAAGGGCGGAACACCGGAGCTGGTTGGACACAATGACCGGATTTCCGGAGACAACGGTCCATTTCCCGGAATCGGGCGCCGTCCCGTCGGCCGCGGTGAAGTCGTCATTATAACCCGGATAACCCATGTCCATGGCCGTTCCGTCATAGAGATTGGCCACCGCCTGCCAACCTTTGAGGGTCTGGTCATAGTATTCCACCTGAATAGTCGCCGGATTGGTGTTGTTGCAGACGAGGTTTACGGCCAGGCCCCTAAACCTTTGTTCGTACCCGATGTAACCATAGTAATGGGTGCTGTCTAAACCCGGTTGGACTGGGCAGAAGTTTCCCATGGTATTAGAATTGCCGTCCGTTAACTCTACGGTAAAATTAAAAACCTGGCCGACGTTCGGGTTCTTGATGACCTGGCTGATCAATGACGGCTTGCCCATTCGTCCATCCCAGCGGTTCAGCAAATCGGTCATACCGCAAATGACCTGGGCGCTTGATATCCTGACGTCGGCCGACAGACTTGAACTAACGCAAAACCTGACCCAGTAAAGATGAATGTCCGACACTTGATGCGCCTGCCAATCCGGGTGGACAGACCAGGTGACTTCGCCGCTTTGACTGAAGCACTTCCCCCCAGAAGAAGTTCCATCGTCAATGGTCATAAACGACCAATGGCCATGGTAATAGTCAACGATCAGCCTCGCCTCGTTCTGATTTTCATAGCCCGGGGCGAAGTTAAACTTAATGCCCTGAAACGGACGGTAAAAGCCCAGATACAGATAACTGCCGGAAGGCCCCAAACCTCCGAGCTGAAGATAACAACCGTTTATGTTGGAATTATTGGAGAAAGTGACATAAGTATAGGTGGCGTCTCCATCCTCGGTTAACAGACCCATGGCCGGACTAACGCCTGCTCCAGACCAAATCTGGGGAGCGGATCGGCCGTCGCCGTCGGTGATCACCAGGTCACCCCCCAGCGCAGTCATCATAGCCGGTCGAGCCGGTGTGGTATTGCTCAGAGTCTTGATCAGAGAAAAATCTCCTGAATCCGGCGGAAGAGTGTTTCCGGCCATTATTCGGCCGTCCGCCGTTTGGGCCATTAAATACCACTGACCGGCACCATCCACATATTCGGCCAGGGCCATGATCGCCGGACTGCCGGAGACCGGAGTGGTATTATATTGAGTCCGCCCGGCCCGTTTGGTTTTGTAGCCACCTGTGGTTTCCACATTCAGACAATCCAAACATTGGCCCTTGGTCAACAATTGTCCGACCATCCCGGTGTTCCGGCCATGCTCGCATGATTCCAACGTGTGCAATATCTCTTCTATTCTTGATCCGGGCATGGTCAACTCCACAACGGTCTGGCCCCGGTGCCGATCGTCAGCTCCCGGGGTGAGTTATGATAATGATAGCTCTCCTTGACCCGATTGAGTTCCTGTCTAAAAATACGCTCCGCCCCATCGGCCGCGGTCAGGGCGAGCTGGTCGCCGGTTTGATAAAACTCCTTCAATTTACCTTGCCAGACACAGTACTTAATTAACACCGGGATCAACCAGTCGGATGCGGCCGGTTCATCCGTGTCCGTGACCAGAAGGTTTGGCAACCCAAGAAGATAAATCTTAACCGTTACCGCCTCTTCCGGAATGGGAGAAAAACCGATCATGCCGCCTCGCAGATAATACGCTTCCGGGCGCCCGATTACCGCGGTATCCAGATCTAGCTCCGACCAGCGTTTCGGGGCCAGCGTCCCGGCCGTCCCGGTATTGTCGTAAACGACCTTAATAACATTAAATGGTTTTGAATTTCCGGTCAGGGGGACAAGATATTCTCTGGTCCCGGCCACAGTGGTCAACGGCACGTCCCGCTCCTGTTCCTCCAATCGCAACTCCGAGACCAGGATCATGTCGGCTTCATTGATCCAGTCCTTCATGTCTTGCCGGGTGGCATACTTTCGGGCTGATCCCAAGTAGCTGTGAACCCTGCTTTCGATCCGACTTAGTTGCATCCTCCATGTCCTCCGTCTGGGGTCTTGTTGCACGTTGCTTGTTACTTGTTGCAGGTTATTGGTTGTCTATTCAAGGCAATGGGAACACCCCGCCTCCCTGATGTCATTTCGAGCGAAGCGTTACATACTGAGTTTGTTCGAATTAGTCCGGAATGGTGAAGCAAGAGTCATTCACGGCTGCATTTCAGAACGATGATTCTTTAACAGATATCAAGTCAATAATGGTGACCGGCAACCAGCAACTTGGCCGTCTTAAGAATTATTTTCACCAAAGAGCCTCTCATGCCGGTACCACCGCCTCAAGAGTTCCTCCACCGGGACCCCCAGCCGCTGTTCCAGGTCCGGCCGCGATTGCCACCAATCGCCCACGGCCTGCTCAAAGGCCCGATATAACCCCGGCCAGAGGAGTCGCCGCCGTTCATGTTCCTTGGGGCTGATGAAGAAGCAAATGACACAACCGATCCGATCAAACCCTTGATCATAGAGATTGCAGTGCGGCAGTTTTTGTCGCTCCAGATAATCCCAGACCATCCATTCTTTCCAGTTGAACAGCGGCTTGTAGGTCATCAGCTTTCCTTGCCGATCGATGGGACCACGAGACCGGCGCCGGGCGCTCTCCTCCGCCCGAATCCCCATCAGCCGGTGATATAATGGAATTTTAGCTGTGGGCGCTTTTTTCAGGACGCGGCAACACCAGCGCCGTTTAAAGTTGGGAAGTCCGTATGCCCTTAATCCGTCCCAAAAAGATATGGCCGGGTGCATCCAGTCCACCGTAGGATAGTGTTCCTTAATAAACCTGACCACCTCCGGCGGATCAATCCCTGGGGCGGAATATACGGCCCGGTGTTTAACTCCGCTTATCCTGACCAGGTCCAGCAAAGTCACCGAATCTTTGCCGCCTGAAAATCCAACCAGGTAGCCTTCCGGTGGAACGTTTTGCTTGATCATCTCCAGGGCTTCCACCACATGTTCCGCAGACGGAATGGAATCAGTCACATTACCTCCTAAATCGAGAATCCTACTTTTTTGACAGAACATCTGAAGCACCGGAGACGAAGAAAGCCTGGAGGAGCACCGGAGATCGTTATCAGGCGGCTTTCAATCGTTCGGCGATGGCGCTTATCTTGGCTTCGTACTCGGCTTTTTTGGCCTCGGCCTGTTGGAATTCCTGGTCCTGGAACAGGCAGATGGATGCGGCCTTAAGCACCATGGTGTCTTGGAGTTCCTCAGACACTTCCGGCTGATCATTGTCATTGACCAGCTCGGCCGGGGAGTTAAGAAAGTGGACTCGCATATTGTCCGTCTTGTCATAGACCGGAGCCGGATAGATGCGGACCTGCCGGCCCCGAAGCATCCAGAGAGATGGGCGGCCGACCAGAGCTGCCTCCAGGGCCACCGTGATGACCATCGGCCACCCCGTCTGGTCGGGGCAGGGCGTCAAGGCCACTTGCCGGTCCTCCACATGCCACCATTGAGGCCGGCCCTGAGTCTCCAACGTCTGGTATTGATGCGCTCCCGCGGCTGTGACCTCAAACAAAGCCTGACCATCTACCTTAACCCCGAGGACCCGCGCCACCGCCATGGGGGTGCCGTCGTCATTCACTTCAGGGATATGGTACCTATCCTCACCGGCCGTGGTGGACATGGTCGCCCGGGTGACCAAATCCGCCGGAGACAATAGCCGAAGCACATCCAGGCAGATTTCACTGGAAAAGCCGGCGGCCAGCTCCTTCAGGGTCGTGTCCCGATTCTTGAACAACTCCTCCGGCATGGTAGCCAGGACCGCCTGAACCTGCTGGTATAGACCCAGATCACGAAAGTCTATGCGTTTGAGCAGGCGTCCCTCGAATTCCACCGCCAGCACCTGGAGGCAGGTCGCATTCACTCCGGTCTCATCGGTGGTTGGCCAGGAATATTCATCAGCCCGAGAGGCTCCATCCATAGCCTGATAGGTCACCAACTGGGGCGGCAGCACCCGGATGGCCACATCCCGCAAAGCCTGGTTTAGAGCTGCGGTAATGTCCGTGAGCGGGGTGACGTTAGTTGATGAACTATATGATATCTCGGCCTGAACTCGGCCTTGTAACATGGCCAGGGTGCTCATTCTAGTCTCCCTTCCCGATAGTCTGATAAAACCCGGTCAATCGTCTCAACCACCATCTTGGGACCGATCTGATCCATGCAGGGTGTCGCCCTGGTCACCGGATGGCGCTTCGGGCACTGGGCCGAAGCATCATAGATCATCCGGTGGCATGGAGAGCAGGCGGCCGGTGATGGAATGGAAAAATCATTGACCCAGTGTTTGGTCAGGTTTTCTTTTGACGAATGGGATAACAAACAAATCTTGGGTGTGTCGAAGCATCCCGCCGCATTCATCACTCCCGTCTCGCCTCCGATGACCAGATGGGCATAGCGGCTCATAATCAACGACTTCCATAACGGCCAGCGCCCGGCCTTATTGATTGTCCGGGGGTGGTTCCATTCCAAAAGCCGGCATAACTCGTCTCCCACCGTCACTATCACCACATTCTTATGCCGGGCCAGGGTATCCAGGCCAACCTGTTCGGCATGGGGGTAGGCTTTGTGGACGGCGCTACCGGACAAGATCCACAGAATCACCCTGGTTCCCCTTAGCCGCCGCATGAACGACCTGGCCCAGGCCGTTTGAGCCGGGGAAAAGAAGAGTTCCCCCCGGACCGGCCCAACCGGTTCATAACCACCGCATCTAACAGTTTCTTCATAATAGTTTTTTTGGCCTAAAGCCTGCCGCTCCGCTAGGGGCAGCTCATAGCGCTCTCGGTCCTGGTGAAACAGGAGCAACCGCCGTTCAATCGACTCCGATAAATTGACCACCCGGTCATAGCCTGAACCCAGGCCATCCCAATAGTGCGGGAGATCAGGATGCGGAATGGACTCATCATGTTTCAAAAAGACATCCACGTGGGGATTGCCCCGGAGGATGTTTTTCCCGTCCATCGTATATTGATAGTAGACCTGGAACCCGTCGGCCTTGAGATACGGCAGCAGGGTCGAGGCCATAATATGATCCCCGATGGCCCCATAACGGATAACCAAGGCCTTCTTCACCGGCCACCTCCACCGGCGCTTTTGGTCCCGGCCGCCGCCTCATGGCGATTACAGAATTTCAGTCCCGAGACGAATGAAGGGCAGGTCCGGCATTCTGAAAAGTCCAAAATTTCCATAAGATATGGACAATAAACTTGAATCATAAAATATCCCCTCATAGCTTCTGATAATAGACCATCGCCCTGGCCTCGGCTCCACTCAGGTCTAAGCGGATGCCGTTCAAACAGATAATAGGTGTTAGAAAAAAAGCGTAATTGGTCTGGTTTTCGGGATACCGGACTTCAGCCACTCTGTCTCCACCCCGGCCCGTGTCGTCATAGACGGCCGCCCTGATCCGATCCTTCCCCCGGCCTAAAACCACCAGACCGAATAAATACCCCGGTCCCGGCAGGATAACCCCACCCGTCGTTCTTTCGCCGGAACACCGGCAACCGGACAATTCACCACCGGCCATCTTGCCCATTCTCACCTCTTACTTGCCTGAATTCGATGAATTTTATTAATTGGTAAACGGAAATGTATCCACAGATTTCGCAGATGAACGCAGATGGATGAGAGCCACAGATGCCTGCGATCATTTGTCTTTTTTAATCTGTGTAACTCGGCGCAATCTGCGGATTAAATCATGGTCTGTCAACCACGGTTTCCTAATCGCCTAATGCACTCGTCGAACTCAGGTTACTTACCGGGTTGGACCGGATGTGGTTCCCATGGAAAGTCGGCCATCCGTCGGCTGAACCGAC
The DNA here is from genome assembly GCA_015233285.1 of Deltaproteobacteria bacterium. The sequence continues at coordinate 6,373 of JADFYA010000140.1, forward strand.
TGGTTTCATAAACCCGGCCGATCTTTTCCGCTATCTCGTCAAAATCAAAGCCGGTCACACACAATGGTTGATGCTTTTCCGTCTGGGGGCAGCATTCGGGCCGAAAGCTACTCCGGTGACATGGTGAACATCCCGCCCAGGATTGGACGGAATAGTCATGCCTGGTCAAGTGAGTCAGTTGATGGACCGATGATGATGTGGCCAGATAGATCTTGGGGGTTCCCCACATCCCGGCCGCAGCCACCAGTCCTGTTTCCGGGCCGATGACCAGATCGGTGTAGCGCGTCATCAAAGCCAACTGGCGGAATGGTCCCCGGCCAATGGTTGAGAACGTCCGGTGATACTTCCAGGCACCCGATTCCGCCTGGGCATCCCCGGCCAAATAGACCACGGCGTCTTTATAATTATCAACCAGCCACTTCCCGATCGGCTCCAAAATAGGAATGGCTTTTTGGGCGGTTGATCCAGACACGGCCATGACGATCACAAAATCGTTCTTATGTTGCCGACGCCATTGACGTCCCCAGGCATCTTCTTCCGGCGTGAACCCCATGCTTCCAAGTCCTCCGGCTGCAAGGTCATCCTGATCCGGCGGGACCAGCCCAAATTTTTCAAACTGATAAGTATAAAATGATCTATTCCCGAATAATCGGCTCCGATGCTCCGGCGGTCCCCAAAACTCCGGCATGTCGTCCGTGGCCACACAACCTCTTTCAATCGTATTCTGGAGATTGACCACCACATCTGGCAATAGATCCGCCTCCAACTCCGCCCACCGCTCCCTCGCCCTGGCCCACCGGGTCTTCGCCGGCCCGGTATCCGGATCATAAAAGCTATAAGCAGACACGCCCGGATGATGTTGCAGGATTTGACCGGTCCGAAAATTCGCCTCAACATGAATTAGAGCGGTCGGGAAAAGCCGCAGCACGTGCTCGATCAGCGCCAGATTGTAAATGGCGTCGCCGTAGGCCCCATACCGGATGATCAATACCTTTTTTTTCACGGCCAACACCTCTAACTTACTGAATTTAGTGGCTCCCTCTTGTCATTTCGAGCGAAGCGAGAAATCTTAATATTCCTCACATTCGTTCAGAATGACAAAGTGGGAGCGTTGGTTTTTGGGTTGCATCCAAATGTTCTGCTGTATTTAGCTTCTTCCGCCAGGACTACCCGCGGTGATGATCATCTGCCGGATCATTCAGCGGTGAATCGTTCCTGCCATTTCAGATACGGGTGGGTGGTCAGGGTTACGCCCGGCTGGCCGGTGGTCTGGGTCAGCACCACAAAGTCACCTTTGCTGAAATCGGTTTCGGAGACCGCAAAATCCACCACCGACTGATTGGCCACCCCGACGCCGGACACAAAGGCACAGGAACCGAAGGTGGGGCTGGCACTGGACAGTGAATCCCCGGCAGCCACCTTCCGCAACTCCACTGTTCCCGTGGCACTGGCGGCTGTTCCTCCCACAAGCACATAAAGATGCGCCCCCACCACCTTTCCGGGACTCAACACCGGCCATCTAGCCAGCTCCGTCAGGGTGGACACGGCACTGGATATGGTCACCCCGGCCGTTCCCACCGGCATCCGGATATCATCAACTTTGGCGAAACTAGGATCGTCATAACTTCTATACATGCTCTTCACCTCCCTCCAGGTCTTCAGTCCTTCACCTATTCCGAATCAAACTTGACGATCCGGCAGTCGGGGTCCAACTCCCACATGATCTTAAAGCCCAGGATCGAATACCAGGCCATGGCCAACGACCGGCCGAAATCATCCGACATGGTTCGCAACTCCTCCGGCACGGCCACGGCTTCCATCACCGTCTCCGCCCCGAAAAAGTAAGCTTCACCATAGGCCCCACCAGCCCCGATGTTGTTGTTAAGTGAATTTGTTTCCCGAATAAACCGGCAATTGTAGTACCGGCCGATTTCCCCGTTTTGGGGGAATTTCGTGTACTGCATCACCTGCTCCAGGGAACTGTACAACCCCGAAGCCGCATCCACCGACAAAATGGCCGCGTATCCCTCCCCATCGAAGTAGGGGACGTTATTGGCCAACATGAAGTCGATGATCTTGCGGGCATGAAGAGCATTCAACTGGGAACCGCAAGTCCCGACCGGGACTCCATTCATGCCCGAGACCGAACCCG
>JADFYA010000141.1 GCA_015233285.1 Deltaproteobacteria bacterium
GAACGGTTATGCGTTTGTTGGTTTTATTCACCAGTTCCCGCGGCAACCTGGCCGTCCGGGGCGTTGGGGGAATCAGACCCAGCAACTGAAATAGCAAGCCGTTTCTGCCGGAAAAATATACCGGCAATACCGCGGCCTGGGTCTTTCTGATGATCGGGGCCAGCCTGGGGTTCCACGGCGGGTCGCTAACCTCAAATTTGCGCAACTGAATATGGGCGACTTCGCCCGCCGGGAAAACACCGACTACCCCGCCGCTCCTGAGCCAGCCAATGGTCTTACGGATAGGGTTGACATTAGAGCTTATGGCGCCTCTTGTGCCATAAGGATCGACCATGATCAACACGTCTCTCAATTCAGGGATTAAGTTCAGGATATGATTGGCCATTATTTTAACATCCGGCCTGATCATCCGAAGCAGCCGGTAAAGCAAGATCCCCTCTATCGCACCGAAGGGGTGGTTGGCCACGACTACGACCGGACCCTTTTCCGGAATTCGGCTCAGGTCTTTTTCCGGGATGTCAAAATTGACGTGAAAGGCTTCCAGCGCATTTTCCAGAAAGTCGGATTCGCCCCCCATGGCTGAGATTTCTTGACAGATTTTTCCTAACCGGCCGAACGACAGGATCCGATCCAGCGGCCCTTTGGTGGTCGGAAAAAGGAATTGCCGCAAAGGAAGGCGGCTGTCCGTGGCTGGGCCTGGTTCTTTAATCTCTATCCGCGCTTTGTCTAGCAATAGGGCCTCCTCTCATTGATACGATCAATTATTTGTCTTGATTGAACCTGAACAGTTCAGGTCGCCCAAACAACGGATGGAGTATAGAACGAGAGTGTGACAGTCACCCCTCAGCCCGGTTAAATTATTTTGACGTTTTCAAGAACCCCGGCCATCCTCCAAAATATAGTTCGGTTCGCCCAGACAAAAAAGACCTATGATCGCAGGCTGATATGGACATCATCCATCTGCGGACACATTTCTGTCGTCCAATTCATAAAACTAATCGAGCTCGGGCTGATTACGTCCCACTTCAGGCTGATTAAATGCCGCATTGGGTCCTCTCCGGAACATCAGCCCCCCGATCAAAACGGTAACGGGAGCCACCAGGACGACTCCAAAACTTCCCACCAGCGTGTCCAGGACCTCGGCTGAGACCAGGTTCAAGTTGAAGATATTTCGGAGCGGAATCCCCTGCCCCATAAACACCATCAACATGGTCACGTATCCGCCGGAATAGGCCAGCAGCAGCGTCGTAGTCATTGTCCCGATGACGGCCCGGCCCACGGCCATGCCCGAGGCCAGGTGTTCTCGCAAAGAAACATCCGGGTTCTTCAGCTTTAACTCGTGCATGGACACGGATATATCCATGGCCACATCCATGATCGCCCCCGATGACGCTGTGAAAATCCCGGCAAGGAATATTTTTCCCAGGTCGAGGTGGGGAAAGCCCGTATAGAGGAGCATCTCGGAAAAAGGTCGGATAGCTCCGTGGACCCAAAACAACTTATAAAAAATTTTCGACAACAGGTAGGTCAAATTAAGTCCGATGAATGAACCGAGAAAGGTGACCAGTCCGGTTCGATTTAGTCCCCCGACCAAAAAGCTGACGGCTCCAATGAGACAGGTCACCACGGCCAACCCCAGCAACACCGGATCATAGCCCTTCAAAAAGCAAGGGACCATCACCTTCCAGATCATGAGAGCCGCAAAAACGAAGGATAAAAGGGCTCTTAATCCAGTCCATCCACCTGACGCAATCAGCAACACGCCGAATAGACCGAATAGCCAAATCTCCACCCCCAGCCGGTAAACGCCCCGCGGATGTGAGGTGGTTATCCGGCCCTGGTCGGCCGAGAATTCCAGCAGGATCGTCTGGCCGGCCAAATAAAACTCATCGATCTCCAATTTACCGGTCAAATAGTTGACTGCCCGCTCGGTCCGGCCCTGGAATGGACCATCCAGTATTTCCACAGTCAGATCCTGGAACCCCGTCTTGACCAGGACGTGTTGTTTGAGTCTGGCATTATCTAAAGCGGTAATCCGGGCCCTGGCGTATTGAGAGCCGGCAGGCTGTCTATTCTCAAACCCGGTGGGTGCCCAAAGGAGAAAAAAACAGATTGCCGTTAAGAATAATGCCAGGACCGCGTCGCGATTCTTAACTAATTGATTTACGTTTTGAATTAGCATCAGTTCTCTATCTCTATATAATGAAAACAAAAGAGGCAAGGACGGCCTTTACGCCGGACCCTGCCCCCAGGTTAGTAAAACAAGCGATTGCCGGAATAGTTTACAGGCCCATGATGTGGATCAACTTTTTGGCGATGTCGGTGTCATCATAAAAGCCGCTGAATTGATCCGACTGAGCGCCCCTGGCCAAGACTGGAACGGGGAGCCCGGTGTGAGAGTAGGAGGTCCAGCCAATTCCGGCGTTGTTGTTCAGAATATGGGTGAGAGTTACGGTCAACGGCTCATATCCGCCGTAAAGGACGTAAGTTTGATCAATCGGGTCCCTCCGGCTGTCCGCGCCTTTATCGCTCGCGGCCAATTTGGCCTTGTTTGGAGAACGAATTGCCTTTGCTTCAGTCTTCTTGCCGGCAGCTAAAGCGTCCTGGATCATTTGGACCTGCCAGGCGTCGAGTTTGCTTACATCCAGACCAAATGCTTTTTTGATGTCGGCCATTAACTGCTGCTCGGTGACTTTCCAGCCATTCTTGCGGTATTCCGCCACGTAGGTGGTGCTAAAGGCGTCATATGACATGGTCTGGCCGCCCAGCGTCCGGTAGAAGGCGCCGTATCTGGTGCCGGCCCATCCAATGGTCATACCGCCGGTTTCGTGGTCGGCCGTGACGATTATTAGGGTCTCGTCCTGATGTTGATTATAAAAGGTGATGGCTTCTCTCACGGCGTTATCCAGAGCGATGGTGTCGTTGATGGATGTCCGGGCGTCGTTGGCGTGATTGGTCCAGTCAATCTTACCGCCTTCCACCATCATAAAAAATCCTTTCGGATTATCCAACAACTCGATTCCTTTTTTGGTGAATTCAGCCAGGGAGATCATGTCGCTGGTGCGGTCGATATCATAATAAAGAGCCTTTTGGCTGTCCAGAGCCGCTTCATAAGCGTACACCTTATTCCCGGTAGGTTTTAAAGCTAAAAAATCTTTCTTGTTATTTACGATTACATAGCCATTTTTTTTGGCCGCCTCATAGGCATCGGGCTTATCCTTGTCCGGCCCGGTGGGAGACAAAAATCCGCCGCCGCCAAAGTAATCAAAGCCGCTTTTGCCCAGTTGGATGGCGATGTCATAATAATTACTTCTTGTTGGTTGATTGGCGTAAAACACAGCCGGAGTGGCGTGATCAATGGAAACGCTGGTCACGATTCCGACCTTCATGCCCTTTTCTTTAGCCATGGTGGCGATACTTTTGTATGAAATCTTGCCAGACGGGTCCATGGCCAGGGTGCCGGATGTCGTCTTATAGCCGCTGGCAATAGCCGTACCGGTCGAGGCCGAATCCGGACAAATGGACGTTAAATCATAGGTGGTGCACATACCGAAAACCGGAAAGCCGGAGCTGGCCAGCTTGACTAGATTGGGGTTGGAGGGATTCTTTATGGCCCCAAGGTAGGCCTCGGCGGAATAGCGTTGATTCATGCCCATGCCATCGCCGATGAAGAGAAAGACATATCTGGGACTTCTTCGACCAGGCTCGGTTGCGGCTTGATTTTGGGCCTGAGCCATTTCTATCGAAAAGACAAGCAGAGCCAAGATCCACAAAAAGTAATAGGCCGGTTTCCATAAATTTTTCGTCTTAAGCCCCAGCATCCCAACAGCCTCCTTAAAATAATTTTGAATAAATTGAAAAATCCTGTTAGCATCTGTAATTATGATATCTTTAGTTTCATATCCAGACACCCGGGAACCCTACCATAATGTAGTTACAGAATTGTTATAATGAGACGAAAAAGAAGTGTCAACATCAATGAGCAAGGAACTCTCAAACTGAAATAGAAAAGGCAAGGACGGCTTGTCAGCCGAACCCTGCCCCCATGAAAGTAAACCAGGCGATTACTGGAATAGCTTACAGGCCCATTATGTTGATCAATTTTTTGGCGATGTCGGTGTCATCATAGAAGCCGCTGAACTGATCCGACTGCGAACCCCTGGCCAAGACCGGAACGGGGACACCGGTATGAGAATAGGAGGTCCAGCCAATTCCGGCGTTGTTGTTTAAAATATGAGTGAGAGTGACGGTCAGCGGCTCATACCCGCCATAAAGGACGTAGGTCTGATCGATATTGTCCCCCCGGCTGTCTGCGTCCATGTGCCGATCACCGGAAATAACATCTGATGTGATCTTCTTGCTTGCAGCTAAAGCGTCCTGGATCATTTTGACCTGCCAGCCATCGAGTTTGCTCACATCCAGCCCAAATGCCGTTTTTATATCGGCCATCAACTGCTGGTCGGTGACTTTCCAGCCATTCTTGCGGTAAGCAGCCACGTATGTCGTGTTAAAGGCGTCATAGGACATGGTCTGGCCGGACAGAGTCTGATAAAATGTACCATATTTCGTTCCCGCCCATCCGAGGGTCATGCCGCCGGTCTCATGGTCGGCCGTGATGATGATCAAAGTATCATCAGGATGCTGCTCGTAAAAAGCGATGGCTTCTTTGACCGCGTTGTCCAGGGCCAGGGTGTCGTCGATGGACGTCCGGGCGTCATTGGCGTGGCACGTCCAGTCGATTTTGCCACCTTCCACCATCATGAAGAAACCCTTTGAGTTATCGAGAAGTTCGATTCCTTTCCTGGTGAAATCGGCTAAGGAGATCATGTTGCTATTGCGATCTATTTCATAATACAAGGCCTTTTCGCTGTCCAGGACCGCCTCATAGGCGTAGATTTTGTCCCCGCTGGGTTTCAGGGCCAGGAAGTCCGTTTTGTTATTGACCAGCTTATACCCCATCTTTTGGGCTTGTACGTAGGCATCGGGCTTATCATTGTTGGTCCCGGTCGGAGACAAAAAGCCGCCGCCGCCAAAGAAATCAAAGCCGCTTTTGCCGAGTTGGATGGCGATGTCATAATAATTAGTTCTGGTTGGTTGGTTGGCGTAGAACACCGCCGGAGTAGCGTGGTCAATGGAAACGCTGGACACAATTCCGACCTTCATGCCCTTTTCTTTAGCCATGGTGGCGATGCTTTTGTAAGGGAATTTGCCTGAAGGGTCCATGGCCAGGGTGCCGGAGGTAGTCTTATAGCCGCTGGCAATAGCCGTTCCGGTCGAGGCCGAATCAGGGCAAATAGATGTTAAATCGTAGGTCGTGCACATGCCGCAGACTGGAAATCCGGAGGAGGCCAGCTTAACTAGATTGGGGTTAGAGGGATTTTTAATGGCCCCGAGGTAGGCTTCGGCGGAATAGCGTTGAGTCATGCTCATTCCATCACCAATGAATAGGAAGACATATTTAGGGTTTCTTTGATCAGACGCGATTTGGGGTTGACTTTGAGCCTGAGCCATTCCTACGGAAAAAGCAAATAAGACCAAAATCCACAAAAAATAATAAGATAGTTTCCAAAAATTCCTCGCTTTAAGTCCCGCCATCATAACAACCTCCCTGAAAAGTGTTAATCAAACCGCAAGAGATCCGTTGCTATCGGTAATCACGATATTATCCGATTCAGATCCAACTGAGGGGAACCTACCATAAGGTTGTTACAAAATGGTTACGATGGGATATATTTGAAGTGTCAATAACAGTGAACGAGGAACGCCTAAACTGAAGTTGAGACCGAACCCGGCTGTTCGACCGGGACAATCATTCAGGCAGAAAATAACAGGGGCGACAGTCGGACAACAACCGTCACCCCTTTTGATGTATATCAAATTTTTCGGTTAGAAATCTGCTCTAAGACCGACCTGATAGAGATTCGTATCGGGGCCGGCGCTCTTGAGGTCGTAGCTGGTTCGCTCAGAGGCGACATAGACCATCAAGCCTTTGGTCAAGTCATAAGACACGCCATAGAGTTGAGTTTTTTCTTCGGCGCTGATTCTAGCGTCATCATCAGGGGTGTACACATCATATTTGGCAAAGACGCGCAGGCAAGGCCAGAAGGGCATCTTAACAAAGCCGGCCACATCATAGCCGGTCCGGTTCTTTTCATCCGTGCTGACTTTAGTGCCTTTTCCGGTGTAGTACTGGCCGAAGATGGTGAACAACTGATGTTGGTAGGAAGCAGTGTACATCTGGATATTCCAGGTGGGATAGGCCGTAGAACCGGCCGGGACGGCGAACTTGGCATCGCTCTCGCCGTTGCCGTATTGGGCCGCCAGGCGTAACCCTTTGCCCCAGTCAAACATGTTGAGCGGCCGGACATACAGCAGACCTTCAACAAACTTGGTGGGGTTTCTTTCGCTGCGGTCATATCCTGAGCCGTTGTAGACACCAAACCACATACCGCCCCACCGGGAAGAGAACTTGCTCTCAACCGTATCCTTAAACTCCTTGTCCATCTCTCCCAAGGTCAGGTGCATATTGGCGCCGAAATCGGCAGAGGCCATAATGTTGTGACGGTCCAGGTAGTTCTTGCCTTCCACCCGGTATGGCCAGAGAGAGTCGTCATAGTTATCTGAGCCGGTGTGAACCAGACCAACCTCACTTTGCAACCGAAACTCGGAGCCGGCCACTTCCATACCGAACAAGTTCTTGAAATCAAAGAGGCCGTAAGCGTATTTGGCCCGGACTTCCCAGCCGATTTCACTGGCGTCGGTGCCGGTGCTGCCTCTTTTTTTGTCGTAGGTGACATCAACGGTGGCCCGGGTGGAGAACCAGGGCGCGAATTGCTTACCTAAGGTCAGGTAAGCCCGGTCTAGAGAAAACCCGTTGTCATTGGCCTTGGCCCCGGAGTCATAGTTCCGGATAAAATAATTGATGAAGTAGGTTCCGCCGAGGGTGATACCCTGGAGGCCCTTGGGCAGGTTAAGGCCTTTTTCCTCGTCCGTCTTGATCTCTTTCGCTTCATCTTTGGTGAGGACGCCCTTTTCCATGAGCACATCGGTCAGGGATTTGGCCGCCATCACCGGTTGAGCCGGCAAGATGTATAATCCAAACATTAACAGCATGATACCAATGAATCTCTTCATCACCCTTCTCTCCTTATGATTAAGTAACGGTCAATGTTTTACCCCCCTGGGTAAAAAACTGGTGGTCTATTGCACGATCTTGAGGCATAAGCAATTAGTATTCAGCGACCGGCGTTTACTCCTCTCTCTTAAAGATTAGCGGCTTCCCGCCCAAGGCACGGATTGGTTCTATTCGGCTGTAAGTCGGGGTGTCGGATCACCTTGCCTTTGACCAGATAGATAACTTGTTCCGAGATATTAGTCGCTTCATCGCCGATTCTTTCCAAATGGCGTCCGGTTAAGATCAGTTCCACTCCTCGTTTGATCAACCGGCGTTCATCCATCATCCAGGTGATCATCTCTTCGAGCAATTGCCGGTTGAGATTGTCCAGGTCTTCATCTCGGCAACAAACTTCTTGGGCGGCGGACACATCCAGGTGGACAAATCCTTCTAAACAATTGCGGGTCATCTCCTGGGCTATTTGTCCCATTTCTATCAAAGTATTTGGAATTTCTATCGGATCTAAGGGAATCAAATCCAGCGACCGCTCGGCCACATTGACACATTGGTCGCCCATCCGCTCCAGATAGTGGGAAATCTTAATCGCAGAGGTCAGGAACCTTAAGTCCACGGCTACCGGTTGCCGCGTGGCCAAAAGTTTCAAACACCGTTCTTCAATTTCATTTTCCAAGGCGTCTATCCGCTTGTCCCCATTAATCGATTTTCGGGCCAGGTCGGCATCTTTGGACAAGAGGGAACGCATGACATCATCAATTGCTTCTTCAACCAATCCACCCATCTTGAGGAGATCGATTTTCACCTGGTCCATCTGCCTGTGGAATTCCGGAATAGCCAAGGTTAAGTCCTCCTAATCCTCATAGAAGAATCTTCTTTCATCGTCATCGAAAACCAAAACTAAACGTTTTCCTATCATAACCTGAGTTTGACTAGTATGCTAAGCGATTACCATCAAGAGCCATGATTCAATTGCAGATTGCGCGATTTGCGCAGATTCGGGCCAAATAGGTCTGTGGGGCTTTTCAATCTGCGTTCATCTGAGAAATCTGTGGATATATTTCTGGTAGTCAGTTAAAAAACTAGTCGAAAAAGTCTAATTTTTTATTAGGGATATGTCGTTCCTGTCCGGCCGCTTTCTAAACCGGGGCCTTATTTCGCCGACCAGGAACATCAGGCTACCCGAATCTTCCGGTGATATACTGTTCTGTCTGCTGTTTATCCGGTTTGGTGAAGAGCTTCTCCGTGTTACCCATTTCAACCATTTCACCCATGTAAAAAAAGGCGGTTTCGTCTGAAACCCGTGCCGCTTGCTGCATATTATGGGTTACGATAACTACG
>JADFYA010000142.1 GCA_015233285.1 Deltaproteobacteria bacterium
ATCTCACCCAGAGCCCCGGCCGCGGCGGCCCGGACTCGCCAATCCGAATTTTGAAGCAGCTCGATCAATGGGTTAACCGCTCGGGGGTCTTGAAATTTCCCCAAAGTTTCGGCAGCCAACACCTGGATAGACCAATTGTTGTCAGATAGCCGGTCGATGAGCGGAACTACCGCCCGATGGTCATTAATCATACCCAAAGCCTGTATGGCGGATGCCCGAACCTGATGGTTCAGATCTCGAGTAGCTGCGATCAAGGAGTCGATGGCCCGATGAGCTTTTAGCCTGCCGATGACTTGGGCGGCATAATGACGTTCCCCGGCATCCTGGTCTTGGAGAATGGCTTCCAGGGGTGCGGCGGCCCGGCCGTCATGGATGTTGCCCAAGGCAATCATAGCCGCCACCCGGAGGTCCGGATACTTGCTTTTTAAGATGTCAATCAATGGCGGGACGGCGCTGGCGTCTTTTATATGCCCCAGAGCCTCGGCCGCCCGTTGCTGCACTTCCGGGTATTCAAGGTCTGTTGAAGCTGCATAGGGGTACTTGGATTTGAGCAGGTCAATCAAGGCTCCGGTTGCCTGGCGTGCTCTCAGTCGGTCCAAGGCCCCGACGGCACTCCGCCTGACCATCCAGGTTTTGTCCCGGAGCGTCTGGATCAGCGGTCCCACGGCCCTGGCATCTCTGATGGCCCCAAGGGAATCAGCCGCCTTGGCCCGAATTCGCCAATTCTTATCTTTCAACAACCCAATTAGGGAGTCAACCGATCGAGGGTCTCTGATTTCTCCCAGCGCCTCGGCCACGGCGGTTCTGACTTGCTGATCTTCATCTTGGAGGGCGGCCAGCAACGGTTCCGTCACCTGAGGAGATATGATGCTTTTTAAGATCAGGGCCGCGTTGGCTCTGGTTGTCGGTTGTTGCTGCCTGTCATTTAGGACGGCCGAGACCCTGGTGACCAGATCCTGGGCCCCGTATCTGCCCAAAACTTTGGCGGCGACCGTCCGAAGCTCATAATCAGTGCCGGTCAGAGCCACATTCAATAGGGAGTCGATAGCCTTAACATCTTTGATTTTCCACAATGCCTCCATCGCTTGTTTCTGAACCCAGCCATATTCATCGGTCAGTAATTCAATCAAGGGGCCGACAGCCCTGACGTCGGCAATCCGGCCCAGGAGGCCGGCGGCTTTCCAGCGAATGTCAGGATCGGTGCTCTTTATAGAATCGATCAAAGTCGTAACTATTTGAGGTGGCTTTATCTTTCCCAACGCCTCGGCCGCATTTTCTCCCGACTGGCCCCGGTGGTTCATCATGGCCTGGAGCAGGGCCGGCACGGCTTTCAAGTCGCCGATGGCTCCTAAGGCCCAGGCGGCATTTTCACGGGTATCAGGGTCATCGTCGTTTAGGGCTGCAATCAAGTAGGGTCCAGCCGTGGCGGCTTTGATAATCCCCAGCGCCTTAGCCGCAGTCTGACGGACAGGGGGGTATTCGTCCTTAAGGGCCACGGTTAAAGGCCCGGCCGCTCGCGAATCACCGATTTCGCCCAACGATGCGACCGCGTTTTTACGGACAACCGGGTCCTTATCTTTCAGAGCCGCGATCAAAGGCTCAACAGCTCTGATGTCTTTGATTTTACCCAAGGATTCGGCAGCCTTCTCGCCTAGGACGGCCTGGTTATCATTCAACGCCGCGATCAAAGGCAGCACCGCCGACGGGTCGGCAATCATCCCCAGGGCCCAGGCGGCGTTGGCGTCATGATATCTGGCCATTTTTTCGGCCAATCTCCCGGCAGCCGGTTGATACCTCATTTTTCCTAGGATCCATGATGCCTTATGCGAAATTTCCAAATCCTCATCGTCTAAGGCGGCCAGGAGTGGGGTTACCGCTTGTTGGCCGATGTTGGCCAGTGCCTGAGCTACTTCAATACCTTCAAATTCAAAGTGGAGATTGGGCCAAAACCAAAACCTCCGGCTCCCGCCCAACATATTTATTAGTATCGGCACGGCTGGAGCGAAGCGTTCCCCCATTTGCCCCAGGCGGAATACGGCGTATTCTCGTTTAACCGGGTTCGGCGAAGACAAGTCGGAAATTTGGTTTCTGATTTCGTCGGGGAGGTGAAGCTGGATGCTTTTGGGGGCGGCTCTGTGCCCCGGAAAATACCGCGAGCTATAATCCACAACCATCATAAAGAAATAAACGATTAGAAGGGAAAAGAATATTCCCAACACCACATTTCTAATGCTTTTAAAAAGATACGATAACATTCAGATCACCGAGTCAGGTGAATTTTGGTTGCTGGTTACTCGTTACTTGTTGCTTGTTTATAGCTTGAATCATGCTGATTTTTCAAAGAGATATCAAAGATTGAACTGCACGCTGAGTAACGTTAAATCATCTGAAAATCTCAAGGCATTGGAATAGCGGAGTAAGGCCAGTTGAACCTTGGATAAATGCTCCTGTGAGCCATTGAACCTGATGCGCTTGAGCAACTCCAGGAATCCTTCCTCCCTAAGACATTCACCGTCGCTATTCATTTCTTCTACAGCTCCATCGGTATAAAACAATAAATGGTCACCGGCATGGAAGGGAACGGAGATATTTTGATAGGATACTTTGGCCATCAGGCCCAAGGGGCTCCCGGATGCGTCTAATATTTTTACGCCATCATTGGCTTGAAACAGAAAAGGCGAAGGATGGCCGGCTCCGGCATAGGTGATGACTTTCCTTTCCAGATCAATTACGGCATGAATCGCAGTGGCAAAATGATAATCTCGACCCGTCAGGATACTCAATCCCTGATTGACTCTGGCCAAAAAGGCCGCCGGATCAGCCAAAATGAGCCTGGAATCCTCCCACAGTGACCTTAGTTGCATAGTATACAGAGCAGACGCCACCCCGTGGCCCATGACATCCGCGATCATTAGTCCATACACATCGGGACCGATGCGTTCAATGCGGTAAAAATCTCCACCGACAAATTCTTCCGGGACCTGGCAAACCTGGAACGATATGCGGGGATCCTCTTGCATGGGGGTGTTCATGGCATTATCTTGGATAATCTTGGCCCGCTCCAGATCTTTAATTGCTTGCTCCATATTGCGGAAGACCTCCACCGCCCCGATAATCTTCCCATCGGCATCCCGTAAGGGGGAAACGGTGACTTGCATAGGAATCCGCCGGCCGTCTTTAGACGTGGCGAACACAAAAATAGGTTTCGTACTGGCCTGCCCGGTTGTAATGGACCGGTGGAGAGGGCAGTATTCCTTGCCGCAGAGCTTATGGCCGTCTTTATCCACGTGTTGCATGAAGTTGTCATAGCAGGTCCGTCCGATAACCTCATCGGCCTGCCAGCCGGTCATCTTTTCGGCCGCTTTATTCCAAAACAGTATTTCCCTTTCTACATTGGTAACGTATACACCATCGGCCAGGGAGTCGATGACCATCGCCAAGAATTCGAGGTTGACCAGGCTTAAGTCCATGAGAACATAACTTTCATTGAGAATACGATGTGATATGTTTAGAGCTTCACCAAGGTCCGTTTATATATCGTACCGGCCGGACAGGGCCCGGTCCACCGCGGCCAGAACTTCCATCGGCTGGATGAGGTTTAGGCAATCGTAGGTATTGAGCCGACACGTTTCCTTCTTGCATGGGCTGCAAGGCAGGGCGTGCCGCACCAGCACCAATTTGTCCGTTTTTGGGGCTGTGGCCAGGTGGTTGGTTGATCCAAACAGCCCCACCACGGGTACATTCAGCGCCCCGGCCACGTGCATCAATCCTGAGTCGTTGGCCACAAAGGCCGCGCACTGTGAAATTACCGCCATGGCCACTCCTAAATCGGTTCGGCCAATCAGGTTGAAGTCAACCGCGCCGGATTTCCGGGCGATCGCGTCTCCCGTAGCCTCCTCCCCGGGACTGCCCAGGAGAACCACCTTGGCTCCCAGTTGATGTTTAATCAACCTGACTAACTCGCCAAACCGGTCAGCCGGCCAGCGTTTGGCCGGGCCAAAAGAAGCCCCCGGACTAACTCCAACCAGTAAGTCTGAATCATGCCAACCCATTTCGGCCAGGGCCGTCTTCCCCGCGGCCAGGTCGGCCATAGCCGGCGTCAAACTGGGCCTGCGGTCGGTTACTTGAAGCCCCAGGGCCTCGATCACATACAGAAAATAATCCACCTGATGGCCCTGCTTGACGGCTCTAGGGAGCGGGACGCCATGGGTCAACAGCATCCCCCGGGCATCGGTTTTAAATCCGGCTCGGATAGGAATTCCGGCTCCCCAGGCCAGGAAAGCGGCGTCAAAGGCGTTTTGAAGCAGCACCCCCAGGTCGAACCGTTGCCTTCGAAGGGCTTTAATTAAGACCAGGCGGCCCAGCAATCCCCGGTGCCGCCCGATGACGTCATAGTCTATTACCTCATCCACCAGTTCACCCGGCCGAAACACGGCTCTAACCCAGGGCCGGGCCACCGCGGTAATGACTGCGGCCGGAAAATTTTCTCTCACGGCCCGGACCGCCGGGATGGCCATCACGGCATCCCCCACCCAATTGGGCACCCGGATCATAAGATGGCGGATTGATTGATAAGCTGTCAAGTTATAAGTCAAGATGACTCCCAGGCGATTAGATCTTATGTAAGCAGCAACAGGTGACCTTAAGAACGGGAATTATAATCGTGTCCGGCCACCCGGCCAAATCTGGTCAGTTGTACCCCAATGTCATTGAGTTAAGGTGCAGAGGGATTGGATCTGATTCTAAAAAAGTTAGCACGATTGTTCGCACGCTTAAGTCAATGTCATTGAGTTGTACCTAACTGGGGCCGGCTAGTCAATAGCCAAATGCGGCAGTGGCAGAATAGCTAGTGTTGGTTCGGGTTAGCCGTGTCAACTGGTTCATTTCTGCGGGGTCGGTTGCAGACATAGAGCGGTATCGGTGGCCGGGTTGATCGTCGTTTTGGCTGTGGTAGGATTTTTTCTTTTTTATAAATGCCGTCAATGGATCAAGTTAGGTAACACCGCCTTGGCCTCCAGTGTGATCATAGTCATGATTTTAGCCGCGCCGATGCCCTCAATGTCACGTCTGACCGGTTCCGCGGCCAAGGTCGTGATGACGAATATCCTGGATTCGGCAAAGGTACCGGCCGATATGGCCGGCCTTTTGACCTGGCGTGCGAAATGAAAGCCGGGCGGGAAACATGACGCAGGTGACAAGTTATCTGGGCGGCAAATAAGTGGTGGCCTCGTCGCCCAAAATCAGGCGGATGGATTGCTGCAGGGCCTGATACGGATCTATGATGGGTTTATCTCCGCCGATGGCTTTGATCTGCCTTTCCGCCAATGATTGCATTAGTTTCATGGCATAGCGGGCGGTATTGATGCCGTCTCTGACGGTATAACGTTCGTCCGCCGCGTGGGCCAGTTGCAGGAAATCGACGACATAGTTCAGAATCCGGTTATCAGCGAAGGGAAGATTCCGTCTAATAATCTTAAGTTCCTCTTCTCTTTCCGGGAATTCGATCCAAATCTGCGGCTGCAAGCGGGAATGGATGTATTCGGGCAGATCGTAAGTGGAGGCGTCGTCATTCATGGTGGCGCACAGTCTAAAGTTGTGATGGGCCTTTATCTTGATCCCGGCCACGATGGACTCGACATAACGGCGATGATCCAAAAGCGGCGCTAATGAAGCCCAACTCTTTTCGCTCATCCGATTGCCTTCGTCTAAGATAACAATTCCGCCCCGGAGCATGGCCGTGACCACGGGACTGGCCACGTAACGAATCTTGCCTTGATCCGACACGACCGGGGTGACCAATAGATCTTCCGGCCTGGTGTCCATCGTTGCTTGAAAAATATAAACTTCTTGGTTCAACTTCTTGGCTGCGGCATAGGCCAGAGTCGTCTTGCCGACTCCAGGTTTCCCCAACAGCCGCGGGTTCAAAGGCACATCATCCTCGCTGACTCGAAGCCAGGCGGCCAGGAGTTGATACATCACTTCATCTTGTCCCACCCAACTTAACTGAAGTTCATCGGGGTGTGAGAGTTTAAGCTCGACCCCTTCAATACACACAGTTTCCAAAAAATACCTCCAAAATATAATAGATCCGGGCGCCGGATTGCGTGGTTCGGGCCTAAGTCGCAATCTTTTAAAGATGTTGTGGGGATGAATATTCTTGTTATGGACGATTGACTTAGGAGGCTGAGGCCGTGTCCTTAAGGTGGCACATATCATGCCTTAAGTCAATGCCATAGATCCGCAGCCAGAGCCCAGAACCCGAAACACGCAACTTTTCCAACTACAGGTCCAGGCCGTATTCTTTGATTTTGTTTTGAAGAGACTTTCGTGTAATGCCCAATAATTGGGCTGACTTGGTGCGGTTCCCAGAGGTGTGTTCCAGGGTCGCAATGACCAGTTCCCGTTCCATGTCTCGGATGGGCGTCCCTGGGGTCACCGTAATGCAGCCGTCTTTGGCCGGCGGTTTGATCCTGGCTATGGCTTGGGGTAGTTCCGCCAGGGTAATCAGGTCGCCCCGGGTCATGATTACGCCCCGCTCCACGGCGTTCTCCAATTCTCGGACGTTCCCCGGCCATTCATAGGCCCTAAAATATTCAATAACTTTAGGATCAAACCCCTTGATCTTTTTTCCAGTTTTGAGGTTGACCAGGTGAAGGAAATGCTCGGCCAGCGGGACGACGTCTTCCCACCGCTCCCGGAGGGGAGGGAGATGGATGGGAACCACGTTTAACCGGTAGTACAGGTCGCGGCGGAATTCGTTTTGGGCCACGGCTGCCTCAAGGTCCTTGTTGGTGGCGGTGATAATTCTGACGTCCACCTCGATGGGGATGCTGCTGCCCAGTGGTTCAAAGGTGCGTTCTTGAATCACACGCAACATCTTGGCCTGGGTGGTCAAGGACATGTCGCCGATTTCGTCTAGAAAAATGCTGCCGCCGTCGGCGGTTTCAAATCGGCCTTTGCGGCGGGACACGGCCCCGGTAAAAGCCCCCCGTTCATGACCGAACAGCTCGCTTTCCAGCAAAGTCTCCGGCAGAGCGGCACAGTTGACTTTGACAAACGGCCGGTCGCGGCGGGGGCTATTCTGGTGAATGACATTGGCCGCCACCTCCTTGCCTGTCCCGCTTTCACCCAGCAACAAAACGGTGGATGGAGTGGCCGCCACCAAGAGCATGGTCTCTAGGGCCTGCATCATGGACGGACTGGACCCGACCAGGTTTTTGAGATTGAATTTATTCTCTAATTGTTCCCGGTGGAGTCGATTTTCCTCTTTTAGCCCCCGGTATTCCAAAGCTTTCTTGATTTTAATGAGGACTTCTTCCATGTCCAGCGGCTTCTGGATATAGTCGAACGCACCCATTTTCAGGCATTCCACCGCAGACTCGATGCTGCCATAGGCCGTCATCATCATCACTTGTTGGGCCGGGTCCTGGCTCATGATCTTCTGCAAGCCGGTGATCCCGTCCATCTGGGGCATCCGGATGTCGGACAAGACCAGGTCGCAATGTTCCTTGCCCAGGACATCCAGGGCCTCTTGGGCGGTCCCGGCTTCCCGGACCTGATATCCTTCCGCCTCCAAATGAGCCCGGATCATGGCGCGATGGCTGCTTTCATCATCGACGACTAGGATTGTCCATTTCATCAACCTGGCTCCTGCTCTGAGGCTTGATATTACCCAAAAAAAATACCCCGGTGTTTCATATCATCGGAACCGGGGCCGTCGGAACGATTCATTATATCATCTACTGGAAAAACGGCAAGAGGTTTGAAGAAAAAGGAGAGCGGCATCAATCTGGCGGAGTATGGATAGAACAAGATTTTTGTCAAACATAGCGTCCATCTCTTTCTATCCGTTCCTTAAGGAAAGGGTTCATCTTTTCGCTCACTCGAACGATATCGACCTGCTTCCGAATCAGTCCTTCAATATCTTCCTTGATATGTACCAGGGTGAACGGATTGGGCGTCTCGGTCTTGATACAGATGTCCACATCGCTGTCTTCCCCGGCCTCATCGCGCGCCGTCGACCCGAATACCCCAAGCTCCAGAATACCGTATTTCTTAGCGTAATCATGTTTAAATTTTCGCAGTATGGCGAGGACGTCGTCTCTTTTCATGGCCTGACTCCACATTGATCTCGACAATCTTCATGGTGTCGTTGCCGAAAATATCCACTACCTTGACGGCCGGAATGCCTCAGGCGTCCCAGTCTATTTCACCTTTGAGTCACCTTTGTTCTGGTTGTTCTCTGCTGGAACCTTCGTCGTCGGTTTCAACGCGGGAGCTTCCGTCGGCGGCTTCAACCCGATTAGGGATAGAAAGCTGCCTTCCGAACTTCCGACAATGATTCGTCCAGGAACTCCGCCGGCCCGCCCAGATACAGGGGGCTTGATGAATCTGAGCATTTTCAGGTCACAAGACACTGCGAGAAACTGGGGGGGATTGAATGTGCCGTCTCCCCGATT
>JADFYA010000143.1 GCA_015233285.1 Deltaproteobacteria bacterium
AACCCAGAGATGGGCGTAATTACCAAATTACCGCCGATGTCCGACACTGGGTCCCCACAGCGATGCCTGGAACCAGCATTATGCAGCGTTGGGAAAAATCGTTATTGGTGTCGGAAATAGATGTCGGACACGATGGCTGGTTTGTTCGAGTCGAGGCGTCGCTCCTGCCGCTGTTAACCGGACTCAACAGCAGGACTATAAATGGATTTCTGTTTTTGTTTTTCTTGCTTCTCGCTGTTGTCGGCTTGTCCTATCTAATTAGTGGGAGCTTGATTTATTCGGTCGAGAGGCTACAGGAAGCCACGGGGAGGCTGCCCCAACAGCTTGAGATTGAAGATTCAGAGAGGTATTGGCCCGTCAGCAGAATCGCCGAGCTGGATAAATTGATTTACAACTTCACGCAAATGTCTCAGGCCCTCAAGGGAGCCTTTCGCGACCAGAGGCAACTCAATGAATATCTTGAACAACGCGTATCAGAGCGGACAGCTTTGTTGAAAACCGTCAACGAACAACTACAGGAAGAAATAGCAGAACGGCAACGGGCTGAAGACCAGTTGCTCGACGCCCTGAGAGAAAAGGAAGTTCTGCTTAAAGAGGTTCACCATCGGGTCAAAAATAATTTACAGGTGGTCATAAGCCTGCTGAACATGCAGTCAAGACAGGATCCTGATGGGCGCGTCAGGCAAGCTTTGCAAGACAGCCGGGATAGAATCCGGGCTATGGCGTTGATTCATGAAACGTTGCACAGATCGAGTAATTTGGCCAAGATTTCAATAAAAAACTATACTCAAGACCTGGTTAGGATTTTATTCCAGGCCTTACAGGGCCGGGGAAAGATATTTACCACAAGCTTGGATATGGAGGAAATTAGCCTACCGATTGATCAGGCTGTTCCCTGCGGGCTCATTTTGAACGAATTGATAACCAATGCCTTGAAATATGGTCTACCGGGGGGAAAAGAAGGCGTGCTGAGAATAGAGGCCCGAATGATTGATTCAGATGAAGTTGAGTTACAAATCCGAGATAACGGCCCTGGCTTGCCCGAAGACATAGAGCGCCTGAAAGAAACTTCTCTTGGCCTGAATCTCGTGTCAATTTTAGTCGAGGGTCAGCTCTTGGGCCGTCTGACCATGGAAAACGATCATGGAGCCGTTTTTAAAATTCGCTGGCCCTTTTTAGAAAAGGCAAGAGAGGAGCGCGCCAATGCCTAAAGCACGAATCATGATTGTGGAAGACGAGGCTATTACCGCTCGGGAACTGGCCCACGAACTCCAGGAACTGGGCTACGAAATTGTCTCCATCGTAGTTTCGGGAGAGAAAGCCGTCAGACTGGCCGAGGAGAACCATCCAGACCTGATATTGATGGACATAAAACTGGTTGGCAGCATGGATGGTATTGAAGCGGCACAGGAAATCAAAAACAAATCCGGCGTCCCGGTGATCTTCTTAACTTCCTGGGCCGAGGATGAATTCTTAGCTCGGGCCAAGGTTACCGAGCCTTTCGGCTATTTGCTCAAACCTTATAACATCAGGGAACTTCGCGCCTGCATCGAGATGGCCTTGTACCGGGCTGAGATGGAGGCCAAAGTGAAGAAGCTCAGCGGCCTTTTGCCTATCTGCGCCAGTTGCAAAAAAATTCGAGACGACCAGGGTTATTGGCAACGGATAGAGAAGTATATCCAGGAGCATTCCGAGGCGTTATTCACTCATGGCGTTTGCCCTGACTGCGTCAAGAAACTATACCCGGAATATTACGCTGAAAAAGATTATCAATAAAAGGGAGAAGTGATGGCGCCACGCAAAATTATGATTGTGGAGGATGAAGCCATTGTGGCGCTCGACCTCAAGAGGATACTTGAGGATTTAGGTTATGTTGTCTGCGCCCGAACAGCTTCCGGTGAAAAGGCCGTTGCCCAGGTCGAAGAAGACCGCCCCGATCTTGTTCTGATGGATATTACTTTAGCCGGAAAGATGGACGGAATCGAGGCAGCCGAGATAATTCGTTACAGGTTTGATATTCCAGTTGTTTTTACTACCGCATGGGCTGATGAAGAGGCGCTGACAAGAGTCAAATCGGCCTATCCCTTTGGCTACTTACTTAAGCCATATCAGGAACGGGATATTCGGATTACGATTGACATGGCCTTCCATCTGGCACAGGCTGAGTCTGAAAGGAAGCTTGCGGAGGAAGCGTTACGTGAGAGTGAGAAAAAGTACAAAACCCTGATTGAAACGACTGACACCGGATTTGTGATTCTCGACCGGGAAGGAAGGGTTCTCGACGCTAACCCGAAGTTTGTCAGGTTAACCGGTAATACGCGGTTGATAGATATCCTTAATCGCCAAGTCACCGAGTGGACTGCGCCACATGATCTGGAACGAAATTCATCGGCGATCGGCCAGTGCTTAGAGCTGGGTTATGTCCGCCATCTTGTAATCGATTACGTGAACCAACAAGGATCATTTACCCCGGTTGAGATAAACGCCACCGTCGTGCCGACACCTGGAGGCCTCCGGATCATGTCGCTAATCCGGGATATAACCGAGCGGAAACATACAGAGGATGCGATCTTGGCCGGTGAAAATTGGTTTAGATCAATTTTCGAGAACTTCCCTGTACCCTATCACTCCCTCGATGAATATGGCCGCTTCCTTGAGGTGAACGGCGCGCTCTGTGATCTGCTAGGGTTCAAAAGAGAAGACATTATCGGTAAAGAATTTGGAGATTTTTGCACCTCCGCGAGCAAGCCTTTATTTCATGAAATATATAAACAAGTTAAAGAGATAGGATGGGATGGCAATGCTGAACTGGCTTTAATCAACTCGGCAGGGGAAACAATTACGGTGCTGCTGACGTGCCGTGTTCAACCCCACCCCGTTACTAATGAATTTATTCGAACTCATTGTATACTATATGATATTACCTCGCAATAAGCTTATGGGTGTTATCACCCCAGGATCGGCATGAAGACGAAAAAGACGGTGTATTCCGCCGAACTGTCAGTCGGATATCCAGTGCCGAGGTTGATCGGCGCCACGTGTAAGGTGCTCCCCCTTGTCAAGATAAATTTCTTCCACCTGGTTATTTGGTTGCCATGCACCCCATGCTCACCGGCAATCTCAGCCATGGTCCGGTGACCCTTTATCCCTTCCCTCGCCACCTCGCCCTAAAGCCGGAATCGTACCTCTTCCCCATCTCTTTCCGTTAAGTCCTCCCTGTTGGACTAATCAAACCTGAGTTCGACCAGTTTTTTAATTAACTACCAAAAAAATGAATCCGCAGATTTCTCAGATCAACGCAGATGGAAATGACCCACCGACCTGTAACGGTCCGAATATGCGCTAACCAGTGCAATCTATCGGATTGAATCATGGCCCTTTATGATAAATGTTACATTAAGGTGAAATCCGCTGTTGTGACCGAGTTATCTGGTAATCGTCACGGTGCTGTAACAATACGATGTTACCTTAACACCGTTCTTGAGACTTCAACCCGGCCGATATGGGCGAATGGTCGGCTGAAGTGAAAGAGTACGCTGATTGCCGGCCTGGAAACTGTTTTGTCCGGGAAGGAAGGACTCAGAAATTTGTTGGCCAAATTCAAGCGAACCGACGATTATTTCAAACAAGACTAAGTTACGGGATAACCGGGAGACTTTATGGCCAAAGTATTAGTGGTGGATGATGAACAATACATCCGGGAAATGTATCTTGACGAGTTGACCGAAGATGGACACGCCGTGGCGACTCTCGCCTCAGGATTGAACTTGAGAGAGTCCTTGGACAGTCTGCAACCTGACGTGATGGTCTTGGACATTATGCTGGGCGGTGATAATGGGCTTAATCTACTTCAGGAAATTCGTTCCGATAACTATAAGCTCCCGGTCATTCTGTGCAGCGCCAATGATTCCGGCAAATCAGATCCGCGATCCCTGGCTGCGGAATATTATGTCATGAAATCATTTGATCTCTCAGAGCTGAAAAAAAGGGTCAACCAGGCCGTCAATGGGATCAATTGCCGCCCCATCAGCCGGAACTGAAATATCAATCTTTTCCACCAGTCCGAAGTTGAGAACACAATACTGTTGGATTAAGAGTGCGACGTTAAGATTTCTCGCTTCGCTCGAAATGACAGCGAGTTAGACCATCCGGAATGATGATGTAAAATTGTCATTCCGAACGAATGTGAGGAATCTTATCACATTCGAAGATGGTTAAGCCAACCTGATGTATCTTAGCCCAGACGCTTTGGAGGTGATTGTGACCGGAAAATCCGCGGTTCTTTTTGTTTGTGTCCATAATAGCGCCCGGAGCCAGATGGCGGAGGCTTTCTTGCGTCACATGGCCGGCGATCGTTTTGAAGCGACCAGCGCCGGTTTTGAACCGACCGTCATTAATCCCCTCGTTCTGGAGGTCATGGGGGAAGAAGGATTTGATCTGTCGGGCCATCAAACCAAGAGTGTATTTGATTTATATAAGCAAGGAAAATTATATCGATATATCATAACCGTGTGCGATGAATCAACCGGCCAAAGATGCCCCGTGTTTCCTGGAATAGCCAAAAGACTGCATTGGAGCTTTGACGATCCGGCGTCATTCACCGGCAGTCATGAAGAAAAGTTGGCCTTAACCAGAAAAGTCCGGGACGAAATCATGGCCACAATTCAAGACTGGCTAAGCGGACCGGCTCCGGCCACAGACTAAGCGGCACGAGAAAAGGAAGAGAAAGCAAATGTCCCAAGTGAACATATTAGTGGTGGAAGATGAGCAGGATATTCTCGACCTGGTGGAATACAATCTTCAGCAAGAGGGCTTCCATGTCCTGCGGGCGATGGATGGACTGGCCGGAATTCAACTGGCCAAAAAAGAACGTCCTGATCTGGTCATCCTCGACCTCATGCTGCCCAAGATGGATGGCAAGGAGGTTTGCCGCTCTATCCGCCAGGATGGCGAGACCAGTACCATGCCGATCATGATGCTGACGGCCAGGGCTGAAGAGATTGACCGGGTCATTGGGTTTGAACTGGGCGCGGACGATTACTTGACCAAGCCGTTCAGCCCCCGGGAACTGGTCCTTCGGGTCAGGGCCGTGCTCAGGCGGTTAAAAGATAAGGTGACATCTAATTCACTTATCCGATTTCCAGGCATCCTGATTGATCCGGAGAAGCATCGGGTCGAAATCGATGAACAGGATGTCCGATTGACCGCCACCGAGTTCAGATTGTTGCAATGTCTGGCGGCCAATTCAGGCAATGTCTTGACCAGGGAGGATTTGCTCGACCAGGTCTGGGGTTATGTTTATGATGGTTACGCCCGGACGGTCGATACCCATATCCGACGGCTCCGGAAGAAAATGGGTAATCAACAAGAACGGATCGATACTATTCGAGGTGTGGGATATCGATTTCGGTCCGACCAGTTACAGTGAGAGCGGTTGTCGGGTAATCGTCACCGAGTCTGCGTCGAAGTCCGCCCAAACCCGGTCAAATGTATCTAACGGCCATGCCTGAGTCATTAATTCGTGACCGGACTAGACTCAGGCCGGCTTGCCCGGCGGGCGTTTGTTTTGTGCTATGCCCTTTTTAATATTCATTGATGCAATTTTCAGGAGGAACCATGGGATCCCGTGAAATAAAGATAGAAAAAGTATTGAGCGTAGAAGAACTCTCCGGCTTTTTCAACCAGGTGATTGAAGGTCTGGAAGCGGCTAATTCGCTCAATGAACTGGGAGTTGATTTGCATGATTTCAGTAAAGTGTCTATCAGTCTCAAACGCCGTCAAGGTCAGGTGATGATGAAGTTAAAGGTAGAGCATGATCGGACTGCTTCGGGAGAGGAGGAAGACCTTATTGAAACAGATCATCCGGACCAGATCGCCACAAAATACAAAACCCTCAAGAAATCAATGAAAACCGGGATGAAGGTGATGGCCCAGTTCTTGAGCAATAATGAATTGCCGCCGAGGCTGGTGGTCCAGTCCTTCTTGAGCCAGGCCAATCAGATGATCACCTTTCCGGGCAAAGGGGACGAACATTATCTGGAGTTCGGTAAAGAATGTGATGACCTTAAGGTGGCATTCGACCAGGGCGACGTCAACTTAATGAGAATCAAGTGCGATGCACTGAACAGCCTCAAAAAGCAATGTCATGCCCAATTCAAGTAACCTCTGTCTTTGGTGGGTAAACAAGAAAATAAATGGATAACATTGATATTGAAACGGATACAGGCTGCGACCTCCTGGAAGACCTCCCGGACGAAGTGTCTGAAGCTGACGAACGGAATTTTCTAGGGCTTATTTCCACGGAACTCACTCCGAAGCAACGGGAAGAAATAGTCATTCCCCCGGTAGTTTTTCCGGAGCAGCAAAATGTTCTGGCGGTCCACTGGCATCCCGAGCATGTCCCCTTAGACCTGATCGCCCGACGGATTGATGCGACCTTTCCCAATAAAACTGACGAGCTGATCATTCCGACCCAACATAATGTTTTGATGCGATATAATGAGTGGTTCGGCGTGGAGGTCGATTGTTATTCGACCGGATTTAATCAAAAGGTCCAACTCCTGCTGCATTTCCACCACAGCAAGGAAGAAAAGGCCGGTGTCTTGAAATCCATGCTGACTTACACCTTCAAGTACCGGTCGCAGCAATTGTTTGATTATATCGAGACCATCGTTAAACCCCACCGGGACAGGCTGGAGCAGGCGGCCCGGATTACCGGGACAGATGAAAAGGTTATTGATCTGGTCATTAATTATGTCAAGCACCTGGTCCAGTTGTTGGAGCGGCATCGGGCGGCGGTATCGCCGGAGATGCTCAAAAATAAGTTATTACGGGATTTTTTCGACACCCTGCGGCCCCAATATGGACACGGGACGATTAATCGGGCCCAGGCTTTTTTGCGGGCGGTGAAGGAAATCGTCAAGGCTGATTTTCCCTTGCAGTATTTCTTTAGGACCTCTGAAATCATAGAGGAGGCCCGGTGTCTCGGATGCGGTATCTTGGTCCCCCATCCGGAGCAATTTTGGCCGATCTTGTTGGCGGAATATGATCTGGACGGTTATGAGGTCTGGAATCCTCAATCCCGAAAGTATACTGAATTCTTGATTTCAGTGGTAGATCGAAGCAATCGCCGACAGGGCCCATCAAGGAGAAAGATGCTCCTGTTCATGGGTGACGACACCCACCTGGGCGAGAAGCTAAAGGATCCATCAGCTCAGTATCCGGATAAGGCCTGCCGGGAGATCGGCGTTCATCCCGCCTGGGATGATCTTAGTATCCGGAAAAAGATGATTTCGGCCGCGATGGATCGGCGGCAAGTCATTATTGAGTACCGCGACCGGCTGCTGGGGTAACCCGCCGGGTTGCCGATTAAGGGCGAGAGAGGGTGAATCCCTTGGACCCTCAGGGTTAGAGGCCCGGACTAATTCCATTCATGACTTTCATTCTCGGAGGTGATCGACATGTCCCAAAATGAAAAATTTGAATACGAATCCATTCAGGATAACGCCAGCGTTAGAAATTTTATCCAGTCTTTGCTTGATGGGATAGAGCAAGGCCGCATTATCCTGCAATCAAACGAGGATGAGATTATCATGCATCCAAATAATTTACTCAAGCTTTCGGTCAAGGCCCGGAAAAAAGACGATCAAGGCCGGCTGAACATTAAGGTCTCGTGGAAAGAATCCAAATCTCCCGTCATCACCACACCTAACTCACTCAGGGTAACCGCTTAGGCCATGCTAAATTTTGAAGGAATAGAAGAGAATCTTAAGTTTATCGTGCTGGAGACGCAGACTCAGGTCAGCGCCACTCGCGACTTGCTCCGGAATCGGAGTCAGATAGAATATGAAAGAATCGTCTCTCGCGACGATTACATCGATAATCTGAAGAATCTTATCGAAAGTAGTTGCTTCACCAAGCTGTCCTCCGACCGATTACTGGCCAAGGAAGAAATCAATGAAATCAGGGCGGTCCAAATAATTTGTATTAATCTGGAACGGATTGCCGATTACTCGGTTAATATCAGCCGGCAGATGGGCTACATGGATGAAGCTGAGTTTATTCATGAATTTGACTTCGAAAGTGTATTTCCAAAGATATCGGAAGGTATTTCCAGTATCTACACCGTGTTAAAGGACCGGAATCTGGCCGGGGCTTTAACCATCTGCCGGGTCGAATACGCCCTCGATGAATGGTATAAGGTCAGTTTCGACGCCATCATGGATCGGCTAAGAGGCGGGCAAAACATCCAAAATTTGATTACCGTGCTCTTTATCTTTCGGTACTTGGAGCGGATTGGCGATGCCCTGCTCAACATCGGTGAGGCCTTGATTCTGGCCATCATCGGCGAAAAGATCAAGATTCACCAGTTCCAGGCTCTCCAGGAAACACTGTCCCGGTCGGGATTTGAGGGCAACCTGGAAGAACTCGATGTCCATTCAATTCTGGG
>JADFYA010000144.1:0-7910 GCA_015233285.1 Deltaproteobacteria bacterium
CAGCAGAATGGTCAGGAGGTCGGACGGCCCCCAAAGTCATTTCCTTTGAATGGGATATCCGGCTACGGCTGAGTACGGAATTGCTGGCGATTTTATGTGGGTATTACATGGTATTTTGTATAGTCGCTGCCCCTACCCAGGGCGTTGCCCTGGGCTAACCTAGAGCGCCCTTTCAGGGCTTAATCGGAATAGACTATTTATTAGAATAGGATCCGATGACCTTGCACCTTAAGTCAATGACATTGGGCCTGCCGGACCTATACCTGATTTTAATATTTTCGTCATGCCAAAAAGGAATCTGGATCGAAGGATTTGTGCCGTCAAGTGTTGCCGGATGGATAACCGGATGGCCTGGTGGTCTGTCGTGTGGATGGGTACGTGGTTGTGCAGATAGATGGATAACAGGATGGTCAGGCAGATGGGTAGTGCTGAACAAAATCAGCTATAACTCGTAGGCTTTGCCGTGATGCTTGAGTGATTCCAGGTTGTAGTCTCGTATCGGTAATTACCGGGTGCGCATGAACGAGAAAGAGAGTAACGCTTATTTTCCTCAACTATCCGTCGATTCTCACGATGCCTTGTCTAGTTTCAGGCCCGGCTCAGGGAGTGACGCGGGCTCCTCCCAAGAAACCGTTTCACCCAAAAAACAAAAACTATTTTTGACCCTATTGGAATCTTTATATCCCTTGGCTGCTTCCAGTGCCGACTCGACTAACCCCGCGGCCGGCCGCATGGGCAATCCAGGGTTGGTCACCAGCATCCCGGCGGATAAGGTGATGTCTTCATTACGGCAGCAAAATGCGTCCAGTTTTTTACGTAATGTAACATCAAATTCAACCATCTGATTCCAGGGACCAATTGAGAAGAGACCATCGCCTCCCGCGTAGATTATGTAGATGCCGGGAAACTCTCTTTCCGCCAGGTGGACTAAATAGTCAGAGAAGAATAAGTTGAGCATCCGCGACATAGTGCAAAAGCGGGCGATGGACAGTCTGTTGTCCAGCCCCCGGCTAAACAATAGACACAGGTTGTCAACGTCTACCTTTAGGAAACCGAGCAAAGGCCGGCCCATCAGTTTGTCATCCCCCAATTGATCTATCCGGGGTAATCTCCCGGCCGGCCTCACCCGATGAAAACCATGGCCGTCGACCAAGGCATCCACGTGTCTGACGTCATTGAAGTCTGTCGGCACTTCTTTCTCCAGAAATAAACATAGACCGCCGAATAATGGTATGCCGCCGGTCGATTTATAAATCAGGTAATTTGTTTTGGGGATTCTTGGGCCCAAATATGTTATTCGTGCGCCGCAATCAGCACATACTTTAACATTCACCTTTTCCATCCGGGCGTATTCTTTTGAGGTGACGGCATCCGCTCTATTCATCCCGCACAGGGCACAGTTGCCATCCTCAAACTCATTGTAATTATTCTCAATAATCTGACTGTGGCCGGCGAATATTTTGGCCGGTTTCTTGGCCCCGGCTGCTTCAAGTTTATCGTTCGCCAGGTCTAGTTTTCCTTGAAATGAATCACAGAAGAAATCCTGCTGACTTAAACGAGCCGACCAGTCTAAGCTTAGGGTCAACCTTCCCTTGAACCTCCGCCTAAACCAGTTTTGAACTTCATTATCTAATTCATCCAATCCTTCAAGAACATGGTTAAGGTGGGGCAGCAACAAGATAAACTTTCCGCCCAGGTCCATGATTCTACAAACAGACAGCAGGTTGAAGCGTTCTTGGACATTTAATATGACTGAACGAATTAATGCTTGAAGAAAAAACGACCCGGCCCGGAATATTTTAGAAGCCCCTCTAATATTTGACTTGCTCGTACTAAAAATATAGTCCTGAATTCCTGATAGGTCTCCAGCCAATAAAATAAATTTCTTTACCTCATCGTCGAAGTGAGGAATCCCACCATTGGATACATGGAACATAAAAAGGGATTGGGCAATACCCGCCGTACTGGTCGAATGATCAAAAAGCGAGACATCCGGCGATGTGTTGCGGGTGGATGACGGCACACACCAGGTATATTTCTCCAATAGGGAGACTAACCCGTCAAAGAAAAGGGCAAACGGCCGATCATGGTCGAATTCATTTAACTCATTACTAAACTTGCGGAAAAGGTCTTGGTACTCTTCGGATTCTCCTTCCGGGTATCCTTTACGTGGAAAGATCGTCTCGTCGGCGGCCCCCAACGGGGCAAGATTGTGGAACCAGCTTCCCGGCGGCGCAAACTGGTGCTCGGCCAACTCTATTGTATCAAAGACAGACGCCAACCGGCTCTTTTTGACCCGGTTTTTAGATTCCGACCGAGGATAATCTATTCGCCCCCTGGTCGAGCTAAGTCGATCGGCAATCATGATTGACATTTCTTCAAGATTATTTTCATTCGGATGGTGATGGGCCGAGGCTATCCTGGTTATCATAGAGCGATAATTTTCCAACTCTTTCGGCAGAGGTAAGTCATTTTCGATAAAATAATACGTATAAAGTGTATGCAAAAATCTGACCTTACCACCTATCACCTCAGTGTATTCACCTTCAAGATGAGTGGAGTAAGGACGGCCTACCCGCTGACAGAATTTACCGATGTCATGCAATAGCGCACTAAGGACCAACAATTTCGATCTTATTTCCAAAGTTCCTCCAAAGATGTATCCGCAGATTTCTCAGATTTACGCAGATAAAATAGGCCCACAAACTAGGCGATCATTGTTTTTTAATTTGCGCGAATCGGCGCAATCTGCGGATTAAATCCCGGCCATTAACCCTGATCGCAGATCGTACTCATCGGCCTCAGGCTAAAATTAAAACTATTCAGCGGCAGGCAGGCCAAAGGTATCGCTGCGATTTTGGCTTATTCGCGGGGTCTGGGCCGGCCGGGAACCGCTTCAAGGATAGAGAACCAACCTTTCGGATCGGAGTACCACCGGCTCACCTCCAGGCCCGCGTCACGAATCATCTTTTCTGCGCCATCTCGACTGAATTTGCGGCAAATCTCCGTCAGAATAGTCTCGTCCTTTTTCAGGGTAACCGAGATGTTCAGGTCTTGAATCTCCACGCACATGTCCCGCCGCGCCCGAAGGTGCATTTCAACCCGTTCCTGGCTTTTATTGAAGAATGCCGCATGATCGAAGCCGGCGGGATTGAAGGCCGCCCGCAACCCCCGATTGACGACCCGTAAAATGTTCTTGTTGAACTCGGCCGTCACGTTCCGGGAATCGTTGTACGCGGCCTCGAGGATTTCCACCGGCTTAACCATGTCCAGTCCGAGGATAAACCGATCCCCCGGATTAAGCATGGCGGCCACATCTTGCAAAAAAGCCAGAGCCTCGCCCTCGTCCAGGTTACCGATGGTACTGCCGAAAAACAGAACCACCTTGGGCCGGTCCGATTGCAGCTTGTGGAGTCCGCAGGTGAAATCAGCCACCATTCCATTAACCCGCATTTCCGGGTACACGGCCGTCAACCGGGCCGCGGATTCCAGCAAGGCGGGGCCACAAACATCCACCGGAACATAACGCACATCAGCCCTCCGCCACGGGCCTAAGGCGTCGAGCAACGGCCGGATTTTCCAGTCGGCCCCGGCGCCCAGTTCGACGAGATCGCCCTGTCGGAACCCCCGCACAATATCCTGGGCATGACCATACAGCAGCCCCAGCTCGGTTCTCGTCGGATAATACTCTGGAAGACCACATATCTCTTCAAACAGCTTTGATCCCCGCGCGTCGTAAAAGTACTTGCTCGGTATATATTTCTGATCGGCCAGGAGACCCTTCGGAACATCCTGCGCCATCGTGTTTACGGCCTGTTCTTCAAACCGGTTTCGGGCATAGGATTCGACTAAGGCAGAAGATGGATACATAACAAATACGTTCCTTTTCTACAGGTCCGGCCATAAAGCCGGTAAGGCCATCGACTTAAGGGGCAGGGCAATCGCATCGTTTTTCTTACGATGGTCAATTCCGCTAAAGCCCCAACGGGGCGCTCTAGGTTAGCCCAGGGCAGCGCCCTGGGTATGGGCGGAAACTATACAAAATACCATGTAATAGTCCCATAAAACCGTCGGGGATTCTGTACTTCAGTCGTAGCCGGATATCCCATTCAAAGAAAATGGCTTTGGGGGTTGGCCGACCTCCTGACCATTCTGCCGGCATGTAACTATCCGTATTTCCCAGGGCGTTGCCCTGGGCTAACCTAGAGCGCCCCTTCGGGGCTTAATTGGAATGGTCTATTTTTGAAGAAAAAATTTAGTTCGGTTGTCCGTCTCGTAAGTCAAGACATTGACCGTCGCCTCTGACTAACGGCAGGGGACGAAGCGAACGCCCGCCGCGGTTTCCCGAATCATCTCTCCCAACAAGGCCAGCGTCCGGTCGATCTCTTCTTCCGTATTGCCCAGGCCCAGCGAAAATCTAAGCGTACAATGGGCTTCCTCGGCCGATAGTCCCATGGCCAACAAGGCATGGGATGGTTCCGGAGCGCCGGCCCGGCAGGCTGATCCAGACGAGAGAGCCACACCCAGGTGATCCAGGGCCAGCACAACCGATTCACCCCGCATCCCGGGCAAGGTCAGGTTAACGGTGTTCGGGAGCCGTTGCTCCCGCGGCCCGTTGAGTTGGGCGTCTGGAACGATTGTCTTGATTCCCGCCTCCAGCCTGTCCCGCAAAGCCCGGACCCGATCCATGTCGGAGAGCCTTTGACCGGCCAGTTCAGCCGCCTTTCCCAGCCCTACAATACCCGGCACGTTTTCCGTGCCCGCGCGCAGTCCGTGCTCTTGTTTGCCTCCGTGCACCAGTGGATCCAGTCTTACTCCCCGACCAATATATAACGCCCCAACACCCTTGGGTCCGTGGATTTTGTGGCCTGAAAGGGTGAGCAGGTCCACACCCCAGTCCCGAACATCTATGGGAATCTTGCCGACCGCCTGGACCGCGTCCGTGTGGAACAGCACTCCTCGCCTATGGGTCACCTGAACCAGTTCGGCTATGGGCTGCAAGGCTCCGGTCTCATTGTTCGCGGCCATGATACTGACCAGGATGGTGTCGGAACTCAACGCGGCTTCGAGGTCCCGGACGGCGACCACCCCGGCCCGATCCACGGGGAGCGTAGTGATACGAAAACCTTGCGTTTCAAGCCACATGCAAGTAGACAATACGGCGGGGTGCTCTATGGCGGTGGTGATGATATGATTACCAACCTTGCGGAGCGCAAAGGCGGCTCCTTTGACGGCCAGGTTGTCCGCTTCCGAGCCTCCGCCCGTGAACACAATCCGGCGGGCCGTACAATTGAGCAACTGGGCCACTTGCCGCCGGGCCGACTCAACCTTGAACCGGGCTTCATTGCCGGGCGCATGAATGCTGGAGGGGTTGCCGAAACACCGTTCAGCGCATTCGGCCACGGTTTTGGCGACTTCCGGGTCCATAGGCGTGGTCGCATTGTGATCCAGATAGATCCGCCGCTTCGCCCCGGCCATTGGCCATACTTCCGTCACCGGCGTCGGGGACTGAACTATCTCTGAACGACCGTCTATCGCTACGGGTACGGCTTGGTCAAGCTTGACCACCTGGCACAGCAGAGCCTTATAAACGGGGAATCCGGAGATGGGATCGTACCGCTGCAGATCGGTCAGATCGTTGACATTACTGTCTTGCCAGGCCTGCGGCCCGACCGGACCCCCGCCCCCCATGCTCGCGTCAATTACACCCGGCATTATATTATCGGTCACGTACGCCCTGAACCGGACCCGGCCGCGGGGGCTGATCACCTCGACCAGGTCACCGAAGGCGATGTTGCGGTCCCCGGCGTCCCGGGAATTCATGGTCACAGTTGGTTCGGGCTGCTCCTTGACCAGATTGGGCACATTGTGGAATTGGGACCGAAAATCGGTGGTAACCCGAGATCCGGAACTAAACACCAGGGGAAACTGGTGGGTCAGGTCCGGCCGGGCCAGAGGGCCTTCTTTCGGCTCAGTGTACACCGGAAGCGGATCGTAGCCGTGTTCCTCAAGGATGGTTGAAGCGATCTCAAATTTTCCGGTCGGGGTCTCAAAGCCCGGCCGGCCATCGGTCCGCAACCGGCCTTTTTCCCACTTCCTATACTCCATCATCACCGTGGGAACCCGCGCCAAACCGCCCGCGGCCCGGACCTGTTCCAGGGTAAACCCGGCGGGCTTCAGCGCATGCCTCAGCACCGCTTCTTCACTCTGAGGATAGAGATGACCATAACCCAGGCGGTTGGCCAATTCGGCCAGAATGAAAAAGCCATGCCGGGCTTCACCCTCGGGTTCGATGACGCGTTCCCGGATTTTAAAGAGCGGGCCGTAGACCATGTAAGATTCAATTTCATAATATGTCGTCGCCGGCAGGACCAGGTCGGCATAGGCTGCGTCAGCCGTAAGAAACCGATCTATACAGACCAGGAAGTCCAGGCCGGCCAGAGTCTGACGCCAAATATGGGGCTGGGGCCAGGCCGTGATGATGGAGCCGCCTTCGATAATGAGCGACCTGATCGGATAAGGCTTCCCGTGCAACACCGCGTCCGGCAGACAAATGGCGTGTGATTCGCCCCGGTAGGCGCTGTACACGGGGAAACGGCCGCGGCCGAGGGCCTTTCTGACGTCCGGGTTGGGCAGATGCCCCTCCCGATTCATGGGGAACTGGTTCTCCCGCATGGTGAAACAACGACCGCCGGGAACGTCGAGTTGTCCGGCCAGGGCCCAGAGCGTCATAGCGGCCCGAATGGCCTGGACCCCGCTGTCGCTGTATTCCAGTCCGCTGTACATGACCGGAGCAGCTCCCCTGGCCGAGGCCAGGCGTCTGGCCAGCCGCCGGACCGTGCCGGCCGGAACGCCGGTGATCTTCTCCACCACCTCAGGGCGAAAGTGTTGACAATACCTGGCGAAGTCGTCAAAACCGTGGGTCCAGTCCTGAACAAAGTGCTCATCATAGAGTTCTTCTTCGATGAGAACCTGACACATGCCCAGGGCCAGGGCCCCGTCCGTGCCCGGCCTGATGGGAATCCACTCTGCCTCGGCGGCAATGGCGGTCCCGTTACGACGAGGATCAATGACCACGACTTCGGCCCCCCGCTGCCGGGCTTTCATGATCCGGGCAAAGTCCAGAGGCGGGCAATCGGTCGCCGGATTCGCGCCCCAAATGACAATTAGATCGGCGTTCTCCAGGTCCGAGAACATATTGATCAACATGCCGCCCGCGGTGACGTGGGGAGCGATCATGGCAAAAGAGACATAGCACAGGGCGCCCACGCCCAGGGTGTTCGGCGATCCAAAGGGAAAGAGGACGCTCGAAGCGGAAGATACCGCCACCCCTTGAGGCTGGAAAACATCGCACTCGGATTGTTCGAAACTTCCTCTTCCCGTATAAATGGCTGCGGCTTCCGGCCCATGTGTTTCTTTAATGGAGTTGAGCCTGGCCACGATGATGTCAAAAGCCTCGTCCCAGGTAATGCGGGTGAACTCATACCGCCCCTTGGGACCTGTCCTGCGCAAGGGATGACGGAGCCGGTCCGGTGAATAAACTATCTGGGGCGACTGCCGGCCGATCTTGCAGATCATCCCGAGTTCCGAGTCTTCATCCGGCTGGACTTCGCACATCTTCCCTTGAGAATCATAGGTTATTGTGACCCAGCAGCCGGCCGGGCAGATGCCGCACAAGGCCCGGCGCCGTCTTTCGACTCCGGTGTTCTCCGTTGATTTGGCCACAAGAACCTCAACATCAATCGTTGTCAGGCCGGGTAGTCAGGCCCGGTGGCGATGCCTGGCGGTTAGCGTCCGGCCTAGGGCCGCGGCGTTTCACCCGGCCGCCAATCATCAGGGGCATACAAAATGGCATAATGGGAGACACCAATCGGTGATCTCCAATACCCAATAAAGGCCCGCACCTCGTC
>JADFYA010000144.1:7920-8413 GCA_015233285.1 Deltaproteobacteria bacterium
TGACGCCGAAGTGGCCCTCTAAGAGAATATCCGCCTGCAAGTCTATAAGTCGGCCTAATGACTCCAGATAGTCTTGTTCATTAGATAGATATTTAGAATGGACCGGTCCGTGTATGTCTTGCCCGAAAAGAATAAGCCGGCCGTCAAGGTTTGTAGTGTAAACGACCGACCCAGGGGAGTGACCCGGACAATGAATGGCCGTCACCGTCCCGTTGCCGATAGCCATGGCCGATTCTCGGCCCTGCAATTTGATATCGATGGCCAACGGTTCGAGGCGGCCACCACACCAGGCGGCGCCGGTCACCCGGTTGTCACCTGATTCGAGATAAACCGCATCCAGCTCATGGGCCACGATTCGGCAGCCGTATTCTTCTCGCACGGCCTGGGCCCCACCGGTATGGTCAATGTGACAGTGAGTCAGCAGGAGGTATTCGAGTTGCGCATTCGGCTCCAGGCATTCGGCGATATTTTCCCGCAATTGTGAATGATTTCG
>JADFYA010000145.1:0-440 GCA_015233285.1 Deltaproteobacteria bacterium
CTGCCGAATACGGAAGGGATTAACTTTCACCAAAACGTAACGCCCTTACCCAATGAAACAATCATCAAAAAGCACTATCCAAACAGCTTCAGGGAAACAGACCTGAGCAGCACTCTTGAAAGTATGAAAATTCAAGAAATTACCGTGTGTGGCATGATGTCGCATATGTGTATTGATGCCACGGTAAGAGCGGCATTTGATGCCGGCTACAGGTGTATTGTGGCCCATGACGCCTGCGCGACAAGGAATCTAACCTTTAATGGTGTCGATGTTTCGGCAGAGTATGTTCAGGCTGGGATTATGGCCGCGCTTGGTTCCGTATATGCCCAGGTTCTGACTGGCGAGGTACTTATTAATATGCTGGCAGGATAGTGATTGCCCCCGGGCGGTCAGGTTCATGAGGCGGGTGACTGCCCCCGGTGATTCATGGCCGGGAGCAA
>JADFYA010000145.1:455-8409 GCA_015233285.1 Deltaproteobacteria bacterium
GCTGATCCGGTGGATAGTTTCAAAGAAAGGCGAATTTCAGGGACCAAAAGTAAACTGATAGGCAAGATAACCTGAGAAGAGATTAGAACCGGAAATGTCGCGCCCGGCGGAGAACAACAAATGATGATTCTCAGTAAAGTTGATGATGGCCCCGACATTGAATCCCGTTTCGCTCTCGCCGCCGTCCTCGCTGGACATCTTATGATAGAGTTCCGTGCCCAGGGTTAATTGCTTGGTCAGCTCCCGTTGCACCGCCCAGCCAAAGAACCCGTAATTGTTGCGTCCGGCGCCGGGATTGATCCAGTAGCCGCCACCGCCGTAAGTTGTCCAGGGCCCCCAACTCTTTTGTAACCACAGGGGGATAAAGGCCTGGACTTCCCCGCTGCCCAATCCATTGTCTTTGTTTCCCGTGGGGATTTCCAGAAGTGGAAAGGTGGCCACCATCGGGCACAATTCTGATTCTTGGATAAACCGGTACTTGGCCCCGACCTCCGTATCCCCGTAGCCATAATGAGCATCTCCTCCCGTCGGCCGGATATAGGCAAAGGGGGTGATCAGATGAATTTGAAGATTTGGCAGAAGGCCATAGTTGACCTCCATATGGGGCAGGGTCATAGATTTCCCCGCATCACGGTCATACCGGAACTGGGTGGCCAGATAGACCTCCCCGTGTTTGTATTCCACCGGCTCCGGATCATCGGTTAAAAAGGGTGGACCAGCCCAGGCCTGAATGGGAAACATGGTCAACCCCAGCCCCAGTCCGGCCAGGATGACCATTATTGACACCATCCGGCTAAAAAAACTACAAATTGACTTATGAGACAACGACCCTCCCCCCATAGCTTTCATCGGCCACCTCACAGATTGGTTATAGATTAGTTATCCCCAAAACGTCATTTAATATCAAGTTGTTAATTAAAGACATCACTCGTCTGACGGGTTACGTCCGGTGAGGTTGTGTGGTCTTTCGATTGCACCCGGCCGGAGGGCCAATGTTGTTGGTGTTTCAGCATGTTGCCTGTCTGAACTGTGATTACGCTGATTAAATGAAAGACTATGATTAAATACCCATATGTTGAACCACCGGATAAGCCATGGGCTCCATCAAACCCCATAGTAAATCAGCACAATCAGCTTAATCACAGTTCAGACAGTTAGACGGATTCCAGTCCAGGCCGCACTTAATTCACCAGAATTGGGGCCGCGGCAGGTACCCTTAATCAAACCGGTCGGGTAATGATACCAGATTTCAACTGGTAACTCAATCGGGAAATTGGGGCAAGTGCGTCAAGAATGAAAAAACCGCGCCGGCGCCCTGACCGAGAAATAAGCAAACCACTTACTTCCCGGTCTCGGTTATCATCGAGCGGCGATAATGTTATTTTTCTGATGGAGTCGGGCGGAACGAGTGAAGCTGATCATTATCAAATTTGGCCGAACCGGCTAGCCGGCCATCATATCCACCGTATAAAAAACCACGATGATCAAGCCGCTGATCACCACCGCTCCGACCACTGTCTTGATAAATTTTTTCGCCGAGATACTTACTCCCCGGCCGCCGTTAAGCGTCCCTAAGAACCACCCCAGGGCCAAAAACACGGCCACATCGATGATCCCGTGGGTCATCCAATGATGCCCGGTGGCCTTACTCATCCAGACCAGCACCGAATGCTCACATAATTCCTTAAGGATCACCAGCAAGGCGCTGAACAGGCTCGTGATGGCTAAAGAAAGGCCAAATGATATCGTGTACTTTTCCAGCTCATTATGTTTCATGACGGCACCTTTCTACTTTGGTAGGACAGCCAGTTTAACACCCATCCCGATTATCGCGCCGGACCCTTCCATCAGGATTCCGGTCAAGATAATCAACCCAACCACCCAGAGCACCACGTTGCGAGCGGATTTATTGGCTACGAGATTGCCGGATGCGGCAATGGGCAGAAAAGTGGTCAACAAGAGCAGCATAAGCACCAGGTGTTCCTTCGTCTCCATCACCAAGTGATGGGCAAAGGGCCACGGACCTTTTAAAATCAAAGCCTTGTCTCCGTAATAATAGGTCACGTACCAGTAACCCCCAACCAGAAAAGCCAGCCACATAAAACCCGCCACGGCCCGGCTCATCAACTTTATCCGGACCATGTTGCCTTGACTGACGTTAAGCGTATCCACGAACACCCAGACGCTGGCGATAATGCACAACATCCCGAAGGTGGCGTGGGTCATTAAGGCTACATCCGCAAATTTAATCATCTCCGCCTCCTTGATCTTTTTACAATTTAATGCATTTTTTTAATCAATTATCCCTTATTGGCCGGGTTGGGTTGGATTATGTGACAGAGTAACCCTACTTTATATACTATGTTAATATGATTAAGCGCGATTGTCAAGGGAAGAAAATGAATTTTCTGGTCAAAGCGAGTAACGTATTCATGGCACGGCCATAATTGGCTGTTTTAGGGGTAATGAGGTTGGTTGTGTCGTGCCCGCTTAAGGACCACAAGATCATCTTAAGAAGAGTCAACCGGGAGCAGAATAATCACCCGACTGGAAGTGGATACTACGGTTAATAAATTATAGCACGAATATCAAAATAACGATAGGACAATTTATTGAGTAAACAAAAAAACAGCGCAGCTTATGACCGTTCAAAGTATAATCCATGAAGTACCTCAGCCCCTTTGGCGACACCCCCAGGCCGGCATCCTGGAAAAAAATGACCTGGCTGCTTTGCCTGATTTTCTCTTGACTTGTCATTGAAAACTCCCTATGCTTGCAGCCAAGATTGTAAATTTAAACTCTTTTAAGGGAGGGCCAAGATGAGAAAGCGTGCCTTGTTGATGTCACTGATCTTTTGCTTGATGGGTATCCTGGCCGGCGGAGCTTTGGCCCAAGACAAAGTGAAAGTCGGGGTGATTCTGCCTTTGACCGGTGAACTGGCCAAATTCGGGGAAATCGAACGGAAGTCTTTCATTTTAGGTGTCGAGGAGATTAATGCCGCCGGGGGCGTCAATGGGAAAAAAATCGAGCTGATCATTGAAGACACCGGAGGTAAACCCGACGTGGGCCGGTCCGCGGTCGAAAAATTGATCTCCCAAGACAAAGTTATCGTCATCGGCGGCGGCTATTCCAGTTCCGAAACCTGGGCCGCCGTGGCCGTCTCTCAGCAGCATAAAATCCCCTTCCTGGTCAATACCGGTTCCGCGGATAATATCACCGAGCAAAAATGGGAATATATTTTCCGGCTTAGCCCCCCGGTGAGCGAGTACCCTCAGGCCGTTCAAGGCTTTCTGGCCAAAGCCGGCGATGTTAAAAACGTAGCTATAATTTATGAAAATACCCTGTTCGGACAGTCCGGGGCCAAAGACTTCGCGGCCCAATGCGAGAAATCCGGACTCAAGGTCCTCTTGAAAGAAGGATACGAATCCGGGGCCGTCGATTTTAAACCCTTACTGATCAAGGTTAAATCGGCTAAGCCGGATCTGATTTACATGATTTCCTACATCATGGACGCGTCCCTGCTCATGCGGCAATCCAAGGAGCTGAATATCAACCCGAAGCTGTTCATCGGCGGCGCGGCTGGATTCACTTTGCCGGAATTCCAAAAGAACGCCGGCAATGCCACGGAATACGTTTATTCCGCCACACTTTGGACTCCATCCATTCCATACCCGGGCGCCAAGGCCTACTTCGACAAGTTTCAAGCCAAATATAATTCTACCACCGAATACCACGGGGCTGAGGCCTATGCCTGCATTTACGTAATTGCCGATGCCTTGAAAAGAGCCAAATCCCTGACTCCCGCCGACGTCCGAGAGTCCATGGCCCAGACCGATATGATGACCGCCTTCGGCCCGGTAAAATTCATTTCCTACGGGAAAATGACCCAACAAAACAAACTCCCGACCTTCCTGGTCCAGTGGCAGAAGGGCAAGCTGGAGACGGTTTGGCCGGAAAACGTAAGTACCGCGAAATATATCTATCCGGTGCCCCCCTGGAGCAAACGCTAGCCCATTCACCAGGTGGACCTGGATGAGGTGAATGCCGCCTCATCCGGCCAGACCCGGTCATCCGGGACTAAATCCGACGAACGGAAAAGTTGGGAGGGGCGCATGGAGGTATTTCTTCAGACACTGGTGGCCGGTATTCTCAAGGGTGGCCTGTATGGTTTGATCGGGATCGGGATGACCCTGATCATGGGCGTGATGGGCATTATCAACCTGGCGCACGGCCAATTGATGATGATCGCCATGTATATCACCTATTCCCTGTTTCAATTCCTGGGCATCGACCCCTACGTATCGTTGCTCATAAGTATGCCGGCCCTGTTTGTCCTGGGCATGGCCATTCAAAAGTATACTCTTAACCCGCTGCTGGAGGTGGAGTCAATCTTACCCGAGAACCAGGTCTTAATGACCGTGGGGATCGGGATGGTCCTGACCGAAATAATCCACTTCATTTTTGGGTCGGATTATAAATCGGTCCAGACATCGTATTCCACCTCGACCTTCTTTATCGGCGAAATCTCCTTTAGCCTGGCCTTAACCGTGGCTTTCTTCATCGCCCTGGCTTTTACCATCCTCATGTTCTGGTTCCTACTCAAGACCGACATGGGCCGGTGCATCCGGGCCACAGCCCAGGACAAAGACGCGGCCCTGCTCATGGGCGTCAACTCCAAGCGGATTACCATCATCACCTTTGGGCTCGGTTCAGCCCTGGTGGCCGCGGCCGGATCATTGCTCATCCCCATCTATTACCTGTTTCCCGATATCGGCGGTCCTTTCACCCGGAAAGCGTTTGTCATCACCATCTTGGGCGGTCTGGGTTCCACGGTGGGGGCCATTCTTGGCGGGTTGACCCTGGGCCTGGCTGAGTCCTTTGGCTCCACCTACATCGGGATGGCCTTTGATGACATGATCGGCCTGATCATTTTCATCCTGGTGCTTCTCTTTATCCCCGGCGGTTTCAAACGGTTGACCAAAATATAGCCTGACCCTTTCTTACTCCTTGAGCCATTGCAACGGTCTATGGAAAGGACGCTCATGAAAAAATACTTACCGCTGATCTTACTTATTTTATTGATTATATTTCCCCTAATAGGGCGGGACGATTACCATCGGCATTTGATGATCCTGGTCCTGATGTGGGTGGTCATCGGCACGGGGTGGAACATCATCGCCGGATGCACCGGTCAGGTCTCCTTTGGAACCAGCGCTTTTTTCGGGATAGGCGCCTACACGGCCGGGCTGTTTTCTTTCAAGTTAGGGCTGTCGCCCTGGTGGGGACTGGCTGTCAGCGGCCTGGTTTGTATGGCCCTGGCCTTCCCCTTCGGCTGGATCAGTTTTCGATTGCGGGGGCCCTATTTTGCCCTGGTCACGCTGGCTTTGGGTGAGATCTTACGGCATATCGCCACCATTTGGGAATCCCTGACAGGCGGCATGGTGGGCATCCTGATCGTCCAGACCTACGTGTCAAAGGTGCCTTACTATTACATGGTCTTGGCTCTGGCCGTCATCTCCGTGGCCGGAGTCAAAGTAATCATGGGCACCAAGTGGGGTTATTATTTCTTATCCATCCGGGAAGATCAAGACGCGGCCGAAAGCCTCGGCATCAACACCCAGTTCTATAAGATGCTGTCTTTGAATATTTCCGCGTTCATCACCGGGATGGTCGGGGCCTTATATATGGTCTACATGGGTTTCATCGACCCGAAGGTGGTCTTTTCGCTCCACGACATTTCCATCATGGCCATCCTGGTCGGAATTGTCGGCGGGGTCGGGACCATTTACGGACCGGTCGTCGGGGCCTTCATCATGGTCGGGCTGCAGGAATTTTTCCGGACCGGTTTTTTTGGTCTGTTCAAGTGGCTGGGGGCCGTCACCGATGCCCAGGCAGTCAAGGTGGCCGCTAAATATGTTAGTGAAGCTCACGTGTTAGGGTTCGGGGTATTGGTCGTGTTGGTCATCCTCTACCTGCCCAACGGGATCGCGGGAGACTGGGGCAAGATTGTCGGGGCATTCATCCCGCGGCGCAAAAAGGAGGTTCAAGGGTGAGCTTTCTGGAAGCCAAAAATTTAACCAAGCACTTCGGCGGCCTGACTGCGGTTGGGAATGTCAGTCTTAAAGTTGAACAAGGAGAAATATTTGGTTTGATCGGCCCCAACGGGGCGGGTAAGACTACTTTGTTCAACCTGA
Source organism: Deltaproteobacteria bacterium (assembly GCA_015233285.1). Next base: position 6,650 of record JADFYA010000145.1, read on the forward strand.
TCAGCAGCTTTCACATCCCGACCAGCGGTCAGGTGTTCTTCAAAGGCCGAAACATCACCGGGATAAAAACCCATAAGATCTGCAAGCTGGGGATTTGCCGGACCTTCCAGGTAGTCAGGCCGTTGCGCCGGATGACCGTGCTGGACAATGTCATTGCGGCCGCCTTTTCCCGAACCAACTCCAAAGCCCGTGCCTATGACCTGGCCATGGAAACATTGGAGTTCTGCGGCCTGTTGCACCGGAGAGACGCCCTGGCCGGGGGGCTGCCCATTGGCGAACGGAAGCGGTTGGAGATCACCCGGGCCATGGCCACCAGGCCGGAACTCCTGCTGTTGGACGAGACCGCGGCCGGCCTCAACCCAACCGAGTCTGAACTGGCCATTAAGCTGATTCTGAAGATCCGCGACCGGGGGGTGACCATTATCATTGTGGAACACAACATGAAGATCATTATGACCATTTCCGACCGCATTCACGCCATCAGTTTCGGCCAGAGCATAGCCGAAGGAACGCCTCAGGAGGTGTCCTGCAATCCTGCGGTAATTGAGGCTTACCTGGGGGAAGAATATGATCAATGCCTCACCTGAGGCCTGCTTGGGGGAAGAATATGCTCAAGGTTGATGGAATCGACGTCTTTTACGGAGACCTCCAGGTCTTGTGGAACGTGTCCCTGGAAGTGCGGGAAAATGAGATCTTGGTCTTGGTCGGAGCCAATGGGGCCGGGAAATCAACGACCATCAAAACTATTTCTTCGTTGTTGCACCCGGATAAAGGCCGGATTACTTTTAACGGCCATCGCCTTGATCAAGAGCCGGCCCATAAGATCATCGAACACGGGATTGTCCACGTCCCGGAAGGGCGCAGGCTTTTCACTCAGATGAGTGTGGAAGAAAACCTGATCATGGGGTCGCTCCATGGGGAGGCCAAACCCAAGCGGTTCCAGACCATGGACTATGTCTATGATCTTTTCCCCCGGCTTAAGGAACGCCGAAAACAACTTGGAGGGACCCTATCGGGTGGCGAGCAACAGATGTTGGCCATCGGCCGCGGTCTGATGTCCCTGCCTAAGCTGATGATGTTCGACGAACCATCTTTGGGGCTGGCGCCGATTCTGGTTCAGAATATCTTTGGCATCATTAAAAGGATTAGCCGGGAGGGGGTGGCGGTGCTGCTGGTGGAACAAAACGTCATGCAGACGCTGAAGATGTGTGACCGCGCTTACGTGATGGAAAACGGCCGAATAGTCATGGAGGGGGCCGGCCTCGAGCTTCTGGAGAACGAGCAGGTCAAGGAAGCCTTCCTGGGCATTTAGCCGCCTGCCGGGATGTGGCCGTCCCGACGCGGTTTGGGCCTTGACCGGGGTGTGGTTTTTTGAGAGAATAATCATGAAATTGTATTGACATATACATGATCATCTTAGATCGGTCTTGACAAATATAAATTCAGAATTGTAAAATCTCTCTAGAATTTCCTGATTGTTATGATTAGGAAGACGAGGGTGAAGAATGCCGGGTGCACAGTGAACAGCCGTTCATATCTGACGACCAGTCTGTGTTTTCGCGATCATAACCTTTGTCGGCAACCACCCACTTGGGTCGACTTGTGGGTCTGCCCCGTCCCTTCCTGGGGACCTTGATTTGGATTAGGGTTTTGTCGACCAAAGTAACTTCGGCCGGGAGGCATAGTTAAATGACATCCGAGAGGAAGACCGCTGCCATCTGTCACAATCATCAATTTGGTACCCTTTCCCTTCTTTGTCT
>JADFYA010000146.1 GCA_015233285.1 Deltaproteobacteria bacterium
ATGGTTTTTATATAGTCGCCACCCCTACCCAGGGCGTTGCCCTGGGCTAACCTAGAGCGCCCTTTCAGGGCTTCATCGGAATTAACCATTTATTAGAATAGGATCCGATGACCCTACCCTTAAGTCAGTGACATTGACCAGCAACCTGTAACCGGCAACCAGTTACATCAACTACCAACCCTGTTTCTTCCGTTAGTCTTTGACCGGTAGAGCGCCGCGTCCGCGGCCTTGATCAAGTTGTCCGGCGAAGTATCCGAAGACGGGATCATGGTGGCTACGCCCTGGCTAATGGTCAGGTAATCGGCGGTTGCTGAACCGGCATGGGGTATCTTAAGCGCCACGATACATTCCCGAAACCTCTCGGCCATCGCTATGGCCCCATCCAGGGTCGTATTGGGCAAAATGCAGCCGAACTCCTCGCCGCCATACCGGGCCATCAGGTCTACACTTCGTCTCAACGAAGCGCCCAGGGTCTGGGCCACCCGGATCAGGCAGGCGTCACCGTCCTTATGGCCATAGTTGTCATTGAAGAATTTAAAATGATCGATATCGATCAAGACTAATGATAACGGAGAAGATTCCCGCTTGGCCAGATTCCAGGTGGCGCTTAGATATTCATCAAACCTACGGCGATTGGCGATACAGGTCAGGCCGTCTCGAAGTGAGAGACTTTCATAGAACTCCCGGAGTTTTTTGAGTTCCACATGGGTCTTGACCCTGGCTTTGACAATCACCGGGCTAAACGGCTTGGTAACATAGTCCACCGCTCCGGTCTCAAACCCGGTGATCTGGTCTTCCTCACTATCTTTGGCGGTAATGAAGATCACTGGAATATGCTGGGTGCAGGGGCCGGCCTTCAGCCTGCGGCAAACCTCATATCCATCCATTCCCGGCATCATGATGTCCAGGAGAACCAGATCGGGAGGATTATCAGAGGTGGCGATGCGCAGCGCTGTTTCCCCATTCACGGCCACTCGGGTGGTGTAATAGGGGCGCAGCAATTCAACCAAGATTCTAATATTCCCAGGTTCATCATCTACGATCAGGACGACGGATAGAGCTTGTTTTTCAATCTGGTCAGTCATTTCATCACCCTAAAGTAATATTCTTTTCATCTGCAATCTGTTGCAATGGTAAGGAGAGCATTCTTAAAATCAAAATTGGCCACATTTAATCCAAGGGGCTGAATCTCCTCTTTAAACATAGAGCTGCCATATTTTTCTTCAACGCCTCTAAACATTTTTCAGGATCCGGATTAAATTCTTCAAGAATCCGGGCCGGGTCCATCGGCAGATCTGGAGACTACGGATTTTCTCACGGAACTTCGGCCAACCTGGTCATCGATTCCAGGACCGGCTGGAGCCCGGCCGGAGCCGGCCTACTCCGAATCCACTTCGCTCACTCTCCATTTCTTGGCGATTTCCGGGTAATACTTTTCGACGCACTCCGGACAAATGCCGTGACTGAACTTAACTTCCAGATGTTCTGAGATATAGGCTTCGACCTACTGCCGGTAACCATCGTCCGATCTAATCTTTTTACAGTGCCCACAAATCGGGAGCAGCCCGGACAATCTTTTGATTTCAGACAGTGACTCTTCCAGTTCGGCAATGGTCATTTTGAGTTTAAGATGGTGCAGCGACAATCGTGCACAGATCTTTCAATGTATCCGAAATAATCCGCCGGGTTAGTGGGACATCATCCACCACGAGCACTTTCTGGGCACTAAAGCTTTGGTCCCTTTTCATTCCTCGCCTGATGGTCCACAATCAAAATTCGAGCCTTGAATAAAGTGCCTCATTTCTCCAGGCCGAGCAACCTGGCCCCATTGCCCCAGAGGATGGCCTCGATGGTGGCGGGCTTTAACGGCAGGCGGGTGACGCGGTCAACAAAGGAGCGGATGTCCGGCACTCCGGGCCAGTCGGAACCAAACAAAAAACGGTCGGCGAATTTCTCCAGTTTGGGGAAATGAGTCAATAACTGCTTGGCCGGGATACCGGAAATGTCGATGAAGATATTTTTGTGCCGGGTGATCATCCAGGCAGCCCGGTCATACCAAAAGCTCCGGCCACCATGAGCCATCACAATCTGGAGGGCCGGAAACGCCTCGGCAACATCATCAAAGAACAGAGGATCACCGTATTTGACCAATGAGCCTTTGAAAATAGATGTCCCGGTGTGAAAGAGAAGCGGCACACCCAGGTCCCGGACGGTCTCATAAAAGGGCCATAACCCCGGGTCGTTGGGGTAGAAATGGGCATAGGTGGGCATCATTTTGAAACCTTTCATGCCCATTTCTCTTACGGCTCGTTCGGCCTGTTCGGCCAGCGGGACCGGATCGTATAAGCAAACCGCCCCAAAGGGGATGAGCATATCCCGGCCGCGGCAGAATTCGGTGGTGAATTCATTAGTCACCACGCCGGTCGCTTTAGGTGCGTACTCAGACAAGACGACGGCTTGGTCGACCCCCTGCTCTTTCAAGTAGGCTGTAATTTCTTCCGGCGTAATCCGGTCCACGAACCGGCTAGCATAGCCGGGGTTGTTCTCCCGAAAGAAATCTATCACCCACGGCGTCCAGTGATGCCGGGTACCCACATGGAGATGAAAATCCAAAACCTTCATGCTGATCCTTTTGAGTAAAAGTCAACGGTGACCTCTTGCCGGTGCCGGAGGTATGCTTCAGGTTAGAATCCATTGGCCGTCTCGGCGGATCGCCTCATACATGGCATCGGGGGCGAGGTCTAAATCTCCCGGCCAGGAGACAAACCCGTCGGTAACCTGCAATTGGCTAAAAACGCCGGGATCCTTCAGTGGTTCAAAGACGCCGGATAGATGCGACGGAAGCATCTTGACTCGGCCGGAAAGCCCGTAGGCAAAAGGCACGGCAAACTCAAGATGATTAATGGCTGTGACGGAAATCACGTCCCAGTGCATGGTCGCCTCCGATCTATTTCAACGGGTCGATGTCTTTATTCCTTATCATAACTTGAAGTTTTATAACATCAAATAAATAGCCGGGAGCCCGATCCGGCGAGAAAAATTCCTGTAACCGGCGGTTGAGGCCGGACACCTGTGTGGCTCCAGCCGCCTGAGGAAGACATCTTTTCTATTGCTTTGTGCAAATATAGGTTGAGGTTAGGATCTATTTTGATATATGCTTAACCATGCCTGAAGCAATTTATCAGCTTGAGAATGTATCTTTTGCCTATAGCCAGGCCCGCCCCGTGCTGGACCAGGTCTCCTACGAGGTGCTGCGGGGGTCGTTTGTCTGTATCCAGGGGCCGTCCGGCTCAGGCAAGTCAACTTTACTCAAGTTGTTATGCCGGCTGGAAGAACCCGGCCAGGGACTAATCCGGTTCGGTGGCCGGCCTCTGGCCGAAATGTATCCGCCCCTGCTCAGACGTGAGGCCATCTATATCCAGCAAACCCCGGTGGTCGGGCCCGGCTCGGTCAGGGATAACTTGCTGCTCCCTTTCAATTTCAAGATCAATGCCGATTTGCTTCGGCCCGCGGACGAGCGCTTGCGTTCCCTATTGGATGAGTTTCAGCTATCGGACATCGGCCTGGACGACCCCGCGTCCGGAATGTCCGTCGGCCAGAAACAGCGGGTTTGCCTCATCCGGTCCATGCTCCTGTCGCCTAAGGTGATGCTGATGGACGAACCCTATTCCGCCCTGGACCCGGCCAGCGCCCATATCGTCTGGGATATGAGCCGGCGGCTTAATCGGGAAAACGGCATCACCATCTTGATGGTTACGCATAGCCAACTCGGTGGGCGGGTTCAAGACGGGCTGGTGGTGGAAGTCAGCCAGGGGAAAATCAGACCCAGGTGCACCTGATCCGGTTGGCAGTTGGCGCCGGGCAATCCGCGCTGGATCTAAAATTAACCGTTTTTTTGACTGATTAGATCAGCTTGGATGATCGGCATCTCTCTTGCAAGCACAATTTCGTGATTAGTGGACGCGGATATTTGGTCAAAATCGCTCAATTCGCGTGATATCCCCACTAAGTCATTTTCCAACATCCACTGGATTTGGGCAAATAGCATCGTCACGTTTTCGCCTCGCCGTGTTACCGGCAAGCCTTACCGGGCTCTCGTAGGCGGTCTGCCGGAACCGTTTGTCCAAAGCCCAATTGATCAGGAAAGGGAAGATCACCGACCAATCATGCCGAACTAACCAACTACTTGAAAGGAGTAGATTATGTCCAAAAAGAAGATTATGAATTATTCTATCCCGTTGTTGCTTCTAATTCTTTTTGCCATTTCCTTCACGGTGGTTACCCAGGCTCCAGCCGTGATAGACCGTCAAAACCAGCCAACCAACAGGACTGCCACCACTCCCTGCTCCGCCACCCTTTCCTCCGACCAGAAACTGCAAATTCCCTATGTCTTGGTCAATGGTCAGCCCTATTCGGTCAGCTTTGGTCTCAGCGCCGACGCCAGTGGACAAATTCAGATCGCTTTACTTAGTTGTACCCAAAACACGACTCCTTACTCTTGCCCACCCGGTTCGTTTGATTCTAAAAACATGGTCTTATATGTGCCGGACATTGTGTATAATGCCGTTTCCTATTGGGCGATTTTTAAATACCAGCCCACTTCCGATGGTCAGATCTGGTTTAAATTGTCTGCCGCCTCACCCAATGGCCCCGGTTCACAGGTGCTGGCCAGGGTGGAAGTGCCGGGGTATCTTCAGGACTTGAACCTGCCGGTATACGCCGACCTGGAAGACGGCGCCGGGACCTACTACGCTCTCGTCGTTGCCCCCCAAGCTCTGTTGGAACTTACCGGAGTCACATTTAAAGTGATAGACCAATTTACCCCTGGGACCAACTACATGCTGGGTCAGGAGGACACACCGGGGGCGCGCCAACAGGCGGCGAAGATAACCAAGGTTCTGTACGATGACGGCCGCAATATCATGGTCCGGTATAACTCCGGCCTGGCCGATACCCTGGGTGATCTTGGTTTCGAAATGGACATATTGAACCAGACCCCCATGGTCCTTTTTTCAACTGGAACTGAAGATGCAGTAAAGGACGTTAGATCCGACAAGAATCCCACGGTGGATCAACTGATCGGGAAGATAACCGAAGCCGACGTCAAGACCTTTATCTCCAACTTAAGCGGCGAATCCACAGTCACCGTCAACGGGGCTGTGACCACTATAGACGGCCGCCAAACCGAATCCACCAACTTGAAACTCGCCTCCCAATACGTCCTGGACCAGCTTAAGGCCATGAACCTGACCGCTTCTTTCGATGACTGGACTGCTACCGATGAAAATGGGGCGGTATTAAAGGACCGTAATGTGATTGGGGAAATAACCGGGAAAACAAAACCCGGCGAAATCATCATCCTCGTTGCCCACCTGGATAGCTTACCCTCCAAGGGCCGGGCGCCTGGGGCGGACGACGACGCCAGCGGTTGCGCGGCTTTGCTGGCCGGGGCCAAGGCCATGAGTAGTTACAGCTTCCAGCGGACCATCCGGTTCGTTTTTTCGACCGGTGAGGAAGACGGCATTTTCGGAAGCAAAGATTACGCCAATAAGGCCAAAGCGAAAATGCCGTCTTCCTCACCGGTCGAAAAAACGAACCGGATGGTCCGCTGGAAGCTGTAACTACTCATGGCCTTGGCCCCGGCCAGCAAAAATACGTTGTACAATAACGACCTGAATCTCGCCCAAGTATATCTTAATGTGGTCAAAGACTATGGGCTGACCGGGACTATCACGCCGGTTCACGTGCCGGACAATGATCGGTTCAGCGATCAATCTTCCTTCTGGGATAAAGGTTACGCCGCGATTTGGATAATTGAGGATGACTCTGCCGGTGGGCCACCACCACAACAACCTTGGAATCCCTACTACCATTCAACCGATGATAAATTGGCGAACATGGATATGACGTACTGCACGGCCATGGTCAAGGCCGCCGCGGGCACTGCCGCAACCCTGGCCGTCCCTAGCCCATGAGTTTCATCTCAACTAGATGACAAAATTGATAATGTCCAAAAATGATCATGTTTCCTTACTTTGTCCGGAATGACGGTGTTCCCCGGCGCCTGGAAACGGCAAAGGGGCGTCGTCATTTCAAGCGAAACGAAAAATCTTAACGTCGCACCTTTATCTCAGCATTGTGGTCTCAAGACGGGCTGCCTGCGGCAGTCATCCCAGGCCGGACCAGACCACGAGGAAGATCAGACCTAGATGAATACGGCAACTATAGAAATCGGACCCTGGCAGTTAGCCTTGACCCTCGTGTTTGTGCTGCTGGCTCAGGTCTTTTCGTTGATCTACCGGCTGGGTCTGAATCGGGACCTGACCATAGGCACGATCAGGACCTTCGCCCAGTTGTTTTTGATGGGCTATGCGCTTAAGGTGATCTTTCGGTTGTCACTAAGCTGGGTCACCCTGAGCGTCTTTTTGATCATGATCATCTGCGCCGTGTACACGATCAAGGGCCGGGTTAAGGAAAAGACCGTGCCCTTTGCCCTGCCCATGTTCGCGGCCATGTTCATCAGCTATTTCGTGGTCTCAGTGACGGTCACCGGCCTAATCGTCGGGGCCAAACCCTGGTGGCAGCCCCAGTATTTCATCCCCATTGCCGGAATGATCATCGGCAACTCCATGAACGCCCTGGCCGTGTCCATTGAGCGCCTGATTTCCGATTTGCGCACCAAAATGGATATGGTCGAGATGCACCTGGCTCACGGCGCGGATTTCCGGGAAGCCAGTTGGGAGATCGTGCGCGGGGCGGTGAAGGCGGGGATGATTCCGTCCATCAACTCCATGATGGGCGTGGGCATTGTGTTTATCCCAGGTATGATGACCGGTCAGATCCTATCCGGGGCGGACCCGGTCCTGGCCATTCGATACCAGATTATGGTCATGCTCATGCTGGTCGCGTCGGCCGCCCTGGGTACGGTGATCGTCGTTTTGATTACCAGGAACAGATGTTTTGGAAAAAGCCAACGGTTACTGCTGAGGCGCCGGTAGGCCGCGGCAGATTGACCACACTTTAACCCGCGATCTTTCGACCACAGGTTTTGATCGCTATTCTTGGAGGAGCCAACATGGTTGAAAAAACTTACCAACCCGGAGAATACTATCAATATCCTCTGATTATCAAGAAACTGCTCAGTACCCCGATGATTTACTCGCCGGACCGGGAAATCGTTTACCGGGATAAGTTCAGGATGACCTACCGGGACCTGCATGAGCGGATCAACAGGTTGGGCAGCAGCCTGGCCAACCTTGGGGTTAAACCCGGCGACACCGTGGCCGTATTCGACTATGACAGCCATCGTTATCTGGAATGTTTTTTTGCCATCCCGATGATGGGCGCGGTGCTCCAAATGGTTAACTGGAGGTTATCGTCCGATCAAATATTATATACCATCGATCATGCCGAGGCCAAAGTCATTCTAATCAATTCCGACTTCCTGCCTATTCTAGAAAGTATCCGAAGCAAGCTGGACAAAGTGAAGAAGATCGTCGTACTGGCTGAAGATGGAAACCCCCCCGAGACAAAACTCCAGTTCGACGCCGAATATGAGGGGATGCTGACCGCAGCCGCACCGGCCTACGATTTCCCGGATTTTGATGAGAATACAAAAGCCACCACGTTTTATACCACCGGGACGACCGGCTTACCCAAGGGCGTTCACTTCACCCATCGGCAACTGGTCCTCCATACGTTGTCTATGACCATCGCCGTCAGTGCGTTCCATACCATCGGCCGATTTCATTCAGACGATGTGTATATGCCCATTACCCCCATGTTTCATGTTCACGCCTGGGGTGTGCCTTACGTGGCTACTTTATTGGGAGCCAAGCAGGTTTATCCGGGAAAATATGAGCCGGAGATGCTGCTGAAACTTATCCTAACGGAAAAGGTGACTTTTTCCCATTGCGTCCCGACGATCTTGCAGATGTTGGTGACCAGTCCGGTAATCAAAAAGATTGACCTGTCCAAATGGAAGGTGATCATTGGCGGATCGAGGTTGCCCAAGGGCCTGGCCAAAGCCACGCGAGATGCCGGAATTACCGTCTATGCCGGATACGGAATGTCGGAAACCTGCCCTATCCTGACCCTGGCCCTGCCGAAGGAAGAAATGTTGACTTGGGAAGATGACAAGCTTCTGGATATAGTAATTAAAACAGGGTTGCCCATCCCGCTGGTGGATGTCCAGGTGGTGGACATGGATGACAAAGTCTTGCCCCATGACGGGACGTCCGTGGGCGAGGTGGTGGCCAGGACCCCGTGGTTGACTCAAAGTTATTTCAAAGAACCGGATAAGTCAAAAGACCTCTGGACAAATGGTTGGTTACACACCGCAGACGTGGGCTACATCGATGACCAGGGCTATCTCCAAATA
>JADFYA010000147.1:0-2474 GCA_015233285.1 Deltaproteobacteria bacterium
GACATGGTGATTGCGGCCGACACGGCCCGGCTGGACACCGGCTACATCCGTATCGCCGTCAACCCCGATGGTGGACTGAGCTGGATATTGCCCCGCCTGATCGGCCACAAGCGAGCGACGGAGTTCCTCATGTTGGCCGAAGAAATGCCGGCCGTCAGAGCCCTGGAATTAGGTTTGGTCAACAAGGTGGTTCCCGAAAAAGACCTGCTCTCTGAGTCGATCATTTTGGCCACTCGCCTTTCAAAAAAACCGGCCATGGCCTTGGCCGCCACCAAACGGTTAATGAATGAGTCCATATTCTACGGCCTGGCCGCCCAGCTAGAACGGGAACGGCAAGAAATAATCCAGAGCGGCGGCACGCACGACTTTAAGGAGGGCCTGGCCGCCTTTTTTGAGAAACGCCCGCCGGCCTTTAATACCCGGTAATTTTTGTATCAGTCGACCATTATGCCTGACTTGGCGCTCAAGCCTGATTGGTCATTCAAATCCTGCTCCGGGAATCAGGCCGCCGGGATAGAGTCGGGCGCCCGCTTATCCGGCAAGCGTTTCAGAGTTCACCCGATATCTTTACGTTCAGAAAAAAATGGAAAAAGAAAAGTGGCAAAAAAAGGTGGCTGGACACCGGGGCCGGCTAAGGGACAAATTCTTAGATCACGGTCTCCACAAATTGACGGACGAGGAGATCGTTGAACTCTTGCTTACCCTGGCCACACCCCGCCGTGACTGCAAGGTTACCGCACGGGAATTACTAAAAAAATTTGATGGGTTAAAAGGCGTGTTTGAAGCTCCCAAAGAGGCCTTGCAGGCCGTCCCGGGTATCGGACCGATAAATGTCCTGGGGATTAAGCTGATCCATGAAGTGGCCAGAAAATTCTTGGAAGAACGCCTGCGCCTGCGGGACTATATCAACTCCTCCCAAGAGGTCTTTGATTACCTTTACCATTCCATGAGAGACCTGGACAAAGAGGTTTTCAAAGTCATCTTTCTCAACCGGGTTCGCCAGATTATCGAGGTCCAAACCCTTTTTGAAGGCACTGTGGACCAGAGCGCCGTCTATCCTCGTGAGATTCTGGAGCGGGCGATCAATCTCAAGGCGACCGATCTGGTTCTAGCCCATAACCATCCCAGCGGCGAAGTTAAACCCTCTCCCGACGACCAGGCCATCACCAGAACCATCTATATGGCCGCCGGATTGCTGGAAATCAGGGTCCTGGATCATATCATTATCGGAGACAACCGCTATTTCAGCTTCGCCGCAGAAGGAATCATGAGAAACCTGGCCAGGGACTTCAGCGATATGTTTCAAAACTTCTTCCCAGTCTCAGGACACCCTTACCAGGGCCAGACCCCCTCCAGATAGGTCAGGCTGTCCATGACCCCGTCCTTTGTGTGAGGCTCTAAGGTGATTACGGGCCTGATCCCACGGGCCGCCAACCCAGCCAATAACCCGGCCACGTCAATATTTCCGCATCCTACGGCCTGGTGGTTATCCCAGGTCCCATCATTATTATGGAGATGCAGCTCGCCTAGATGGGGCGCCAGGCGATCGACCCATTCCTGGAGCGGCATTTTTGTGCCCCAAACGTTGCGGTGGCCCACGTCCAGACAAAATTTGACCGACCCGAGGGGCACTGCCGCAAAGAATGACTCAAACATCGCGGCATCCTCTTCGTAGACGTTTTCCAAGACCAACTGGGCGCCCATATTCTGGGCCTTGACCGTCAGCAGATGCCACGTTTCCAGGCTATTGGCCAGCCATTGGTCCTGTTGGTCCCGATAGCGGCGTTCTTCATAATTGAGATGGCCGACAACCGTCTTAGGCTTAAAAAATGACGCAACTTCAAAAGCCTGAATTAAACGCTGAACCGCCGCCCGCCGCATTTTCGGATCGATGCCACCGGGACACAAATCCATGAAAGGGGCGTGAACCGTCATTTGAATCCCCCGATCCAGCAATATGTCGGCGGTTTTCTTGAATTCATCAGGAGAAACCTGGTCCAGCGCCTGGTGGCTCAAGCCCACTTCCAGGTTGATCCCCAGTTCCAGCACCTCGGGCCAATATTCCCCGATCAGTTGGAGAAATGGAATTGAAACATGCACTTCCTTGACAATACGATTCATTTCGGGCCTCTTTGGGATTAACCACAACCTCATTGACAATCAAAGGCGTTTGGAGTAAAGTAAAAATTCAGCCGATAAATCGGCCACGGGACCGGAAAGGGCTTATCATCATGGGGCCGGCCGACAAATGGGTTCACCTGACAAAGATAAGACCGGAGGGCGGATTAAACCCGGAGCGGACCCCGTTCCAAGAACCTGCAGATGGAGCCTGAATTATGCGAAAGACGTTAATTTCACCGGTATTATCCGGCTTAATATTGCCCGGCGTAGGTCAATTATATAATCGGCAAATCGCCAAAGGCTGTTTATTGATCGGAATTACCACGGTTCTTTTCATCGCCTTATTTATGCTT
>JADFYA010000147.1:2574-8374 GCA_015233285.1 Deltaproteobacteria bacterium
CCATGGACACCATACAATCATCGCCCGAGGCTGTCAACGATGTACTGGCCAAAGTGCGGAACCGCGACCATACCTATCTGTGGGCGGTTTCTTCCATCCTCTTCGCTGTCTGGGCTATCAGCGTGGTGGACGCCTTCCGCTACGGCAGGGCAATAGACCAGGCGCAGGATGCCTCAAGGCAGGTTAAAAGTTCTTGACAGGTCATCCTTCGGTCCCCCATGGACATTTCTCGGTTGTCACGGCGGGCCGCCGGGCCAAAGATAAAGGATAAGGCAATATGCCCATACCGTCGTCTGAAAATCTTTATAGCAGAGCAAATTTCCTGGCCATCCTAACTATTTTTTTTAATTTGGCCGAAGGTCTGGTCTCCGTCTGGCTCGGAGTCTCCGATGAGACTTTAACCCTATTTGCTTTTGGGGTGGATTCTTTCGTCGAAGTCATTTCCGCCCTGGGCGTCTGGCACATGATCAGGCGACTCCGGCGGTCATCCGACAAAGACGACGATAGATTTGAAAAGCAAGCTTTGAGGATTACGGGGGTTGCTTTTTATCTTCTGGCTGCCGGGCTGATCATGACGGCCATATGGAATATCTATCATCATCATAAACCGGAAACCACCCTCTGGGGTATCGTTGTCGGCTCGGTTTCAATCGTCTGCATGGGGATACTGGTTCATTATAAGGGCCGCACCGGCCGGCAACTCGGTTCTGGGGCGATTATGGCCGATGCAGCCTGTAGCCGTGTCTGCATGTATCTGGGGATCGTCCTGATGCTGGCCAGCATCGGCTACGAATTGACCGGAGTCGGCTTACTTGATTCAGTTGGTTCGATCATCATCGCCTTGTTTTCAATCAAAGAAGGAAGAGAGGCTCTTCAAAAAGCAAAAGGGCTATCATGCTGTTGTGGCCTCACATGCAGTCAAACGGGCGTGGGACAAATTATCCCTTTAGCCGGTCTAAACAAGGAATAACAAACCGTTATGCGACAATTACTGTTTGACGAACTATCCGATCAAGATATGGCCAAGATCCGAGAGTACCTGATTGATGCCGGTGAACCAAGTGAGGTTGGCGGGCTTTATTGGATAACCCTCCATGATGATCTGCTGAATGAAAACCAGTTCCATCATCACCTATGTAAACCCTTTAGCTTTGCCGTAGAACTTGGCAACAATTGGGTTAAATTTGAATTCCTGATCAGGAGCCGAAGCACCATGTCTTGCTCCTGTACCGGATATGCTGGAGAAGTGCAAACCGCCTTCATCTTGAGGTTTGCCAACAACCTTATCGAAAACCTGAATCTCAAAACCTAGGACTGCAGGCAATCCTTCGATCTTGGACCTAAGGAGATATTGTTTATGGAGCTTTCAATCAAAGAGCAAGGTGATGTTCAAGTCGTTTTATTGGGAGGCCGGTTTGACGCCCAAGCCGCTGGAATGGTGGAAGAAAAACTAAACGGAGTGTTGGACGCCGGGCACAAGAAACTCCTTGTAGATTTAGGCGGCACAAACTACATCAGTAGCGCCGGATTACGTGTCTTGTTAGCCACGACTAAAAAAATCAAGAAGGTAAACGGCCGCATTGTGTTATCGTCTTTGACCCAGTATGTTAAGGAAGTATTCGAAATCGCCGGCTTTACCTCCATTTTTGATATCTATGGGGATCTCGACGAGGCCTTGAAACATTTTTAGATCAAATTAATCCGACGACTTTACCAGTCATCTATTATTAAGTTCAGCCTTCAGCCGGCCGTTCTAACCCAGATGGGAACAGGCCCGAGAACGTAGCCGCGGCGCTGGTCGTCAGGGGCCTGAAGGTTACTCCTTTCTAACCCGGCCAACATTAGCAGGGGTGGACCCTTGGGCTTCGTCTTCGATCACAACGCGGCATTATCCTGCGATCAATGGCTTGAGACAGAGACCGGCCGATACATCCAGGAACTGGAAGCGGAATTGGTCGTTCGACTTCTTAAGCCGGCGGCCGGCCAACGGTTGCTTGATATCGGTTGTGGCACAGGATATTACCTGGGCTTGTTCAAACATCTCGGCTTAGACGTTACCGGATTAGACCCCTCACCCTACTGCCTCAGCCTGGCCCAACAAAAACTTGGGCATTCCGTAGCCTTGTATCAAGGGAGGGCGGAAGACCTACCCTTTGAGGATAATGAATTCGATGTCTCCATTATGATCACCTCATTGGAATTCATGGACGACCCCCATACCGCTCTGGCCGAAGCCGCCCGTGTAACGAGACAACATATCCTTATTGCAACACTAAATCCATATTCCTTAACCGCCGTATTCCGCCGGATCAAAGGAATCATCCATCCCACCATATATAATCGGGCCAAGTTTCGAAGCCTATGGGGACTGAAGGGACTGGCTAAGAGCGTCCTGGGACCGACCGAGGTGGAATGGGGCTCGGTAACGTTGTTGCACTCCAAGCCAAACAAATACTTCCGATGGATTGAACGGTCACGCCTGGCTCAAAAAAATCCGCTGGGGGCTTTTATCGCCCTGTGTGCCCCGGCCAAATATGTTCTTCGGGCCGACCCTCTGCATCTGGTTGCCTCTTTCAAACCGGATTACCTGATTGATCGGGCGGGATTGGCCCGTTAGAGTCCGTCCCTAAATTTCAACCCACGTGACAGCCGTTCCCCCGGAAAACAAAAACCGCAGAAACTTAGGAGTGTTTTGCTCCTGGTTCCTGCGGTCATTTTCTTCTCGGTGAAAACTTAACTGCTGCGAGAATTAATTTCCTTTAATTGAAGCCAATTCCGCCTTCAATTTTTCTAGTTCGTCCTTGACTGCACTCACTTCATCTACCGCTCCGCCGACTTCTTCCGTCTGTTCATTCGCTTTGTCGCGCAGTTCTTCAAACCCCAGGTAAGCCGCCAGACCGCCACCCAAGATCAATCCCAAAGGAAGAATCCCAGCCATAATTTTCAGGAACGGCGCCCACCAAAACCCCAGACAAAGAAAACCAATGGTCAAAGCCAATATCCCAGCGGCCAATATCTTATAGTCAGCCATGCATTCGGCTATGTTCTTCATCATTATGATCCTCCTCCTGACTCCGGTTCAAGGAGCTTTATCACAAAATAATTGTAGTTGTTATCCCGATGGGGGCGTTGTGCCTCTTTCACTTTACTGGATGTATCGTCAGCCTATTTGTGGTCCTGCGGCTTATCGACCGTTTTTGTCGTCTCATCTTTTTTTACATCGGTCTTGGCGGTTGCCTGCTCAGCAACCGGTTTGGCTTCTTTTTTGTCAACTGTTGTCTCAACAGCCTTCTTTTCCGGCAATATCTCTTTCTTCTCGATTAAAGGGGCCTCTATTTTGGCGTCTTTTTTATCTACTGCGGTTTCTTTTTTAACCACTTCAGCCGATTTAATTTCTTGCATCATCGGGGCAGGTTCTCTTTTCATCTCTGCCCTGGCCTCAAGTTCCAATTGTTTCTTCCTGGCTTCCTCCATGGCTGTCACCGCCACCAGGCTCTGGTCATATTTTGTCAACCAGGCATTCAGTTCTTTCGACTTGGCCTGTGTCTGGCTGATCAGTCTATCAATATCACCGTCATGGAACCCCAGGGATTTTGCTCTTTCTAAGTGTTTCAGCGCATTGGTATAGGCCTTGTGGAGGTCGGACTCGAAGGAGGTAATCGGAGTCATGGCGCTGGTATATTCCAATCGGCCGAACGTCTTGTTTAACTGAACTTCTTGCTGTTCGGTGACTGTAACGCGGGTGGCCTGCTCCAGATATAATTTTGCCTGGACATAATCGGGTACCGGTTTGATCCGAATGGCCGCTTCGGCTTTTTCCAACAAAAGGCCGAAAATCGCGTTCATGGCCGCGAATTTCCCTGGATAGGGTGTCTTGGTCAGGTCGGTTAAGTCCATTCCGTCTATGGTAATGGGCTTAAAGTCAGGCAGCGGAGATCTACCTGCGGGGGCAAAAATTCCCTTCCACAAGGTGAACTGGCTCCCTTCGGTGACGATGTAATATTTGTTGGAATTGACCATGCAAAGACTAAAAGTGAAGCCGCCAATGATGATAATGATCCCCACTAATATGAATGCCGTTAGTCGCCCATTCCCATTGCGGCCTTTTTCCATAACCTTAGTTAATTTCCCTTTTGGAGTTGCGTCACTCAATTTTTGTCCCTCCTCGCTTTCGATCATGGTTTTTATAGAGCTTAGCTCTCGACTCTTCGGCATCTCCGCCGAAATTCTTTCTAATTGGGATGAAGGAAGCGCGGCGTCTTGCCTGGCCGATACTGATCCTTCATATAGGTTCTTCTCTGTAGTAGATGAAACGGTCACCGTGTCCCCACCGGCCTGACCCTGAGTCGGTTCAACCGGACTTGATTCCACCTTTTCGATTGACTCTATCGACTCTCCAGGTGGCGTCACCGCGTCTGAGGCTGCTTCGGACTCCGCAGCCGGAGCTTCCGGCGAAAGTTCTTTTAGCCACCGGTAGTAGGTGGATTTAGAAATATTCAACTTACTCAGGGCCTTGTCTAAGGATAAGTCAGACGCAGCCACTTGTTTCAGAAGATCATTCTTTTCCGCCTGCGTAAACGATGCCTTCTTTTTTTTCTTGTCGGTCGGTTTGAAAAGACTTTCTCGTCCCATTTATAATACTTTATCCCTAATCTGGAAGTAAAAATGACGAGGGCCGAACCTGCCCCCCGATCCTAAGTCCGGCGAATTATATACATCCCATGTGGAGATTGTAAAGAACAAAATTCGGTTTCCCCTAAGAGATTCTCATCTAATCTCCAACCTATAAACATCTCTGGATAATCTCTTCAGCCAGGGCCTGATATTCTATGGCCCCTCGGTTTGACCGTTGTTCAAAAGCGAT
Source organism: Deltaproteobacteria bacterium (assembly GCA_015233285.1). Next base: position 7,439 of record JADFYA010000147.1, read on the forward strand.
GGGGCATCCCCGGGCCGAACACTCGGCAATCGAGGTATTATTGTGAATTACCGTGTTAAACAGGAGGTCCCGAGTAATCTCACTGTCCTGCAATTGCTTCAGCACATCCCTGGCCACCTTAGTTCGCTGATCATATAATGTGGCGGCCACGCCGCAAACAGACAATTCCGGATTAAGATTATCCTTAATTCATTCAATGATTTCAAACAACCTATCCAGAGCTGCAAAGGAATAGGGATGGGTCTGACAAGCCACCACGGCTTGCCGGGAAAAGGCCAAAACATTGACGGTCAAGAGCGACAGGCTTGGCGGCGTATCGAACAGGATGACATCGTAATCATTCTCTATCGGGGCCAGTCCCTTGCGCAGTTGATTTTCGCGGCCGATTTTGGAAACCAGCTCCACCTCGGCCCCGGACAAGTCTTTACTAGCCGGCAAGACAAACAAATTAGGCCATTTGGTGGGCCGGACAACCTTGCCGGGATCCTGTTTGGCCGGGTTCATAATCAAGTCATATATCGACTTCTCGCCGTTTTCCAGGATCACACCCAGTCCGTGGGTCGCATTGGCCTGCGGATCAACATCAACCATCAGCACCCGGTACCCGGCCAGAGAAAAACTAGCCGCCAAATTGACTACGGTCGAGGTTTTTCCCACGCCCCCCTTATCATTGGCTACAGCTATCGTCCAGGGTTTGTTCATAAGAATCTTTCTCTTGCCAATAACCGCGTTATGACTCCATACCGGTTAAGGAAATACAAGGGCGGGATTCTTTTGTCAAGTCTTTTTAGCCAAGATCAGCAATTCTAATTCGTTTGGAGTTCGGTTGTCATAGCCCATATCACCATAAAGATAACTGCCGTGTACTAAGTAAACACTTTGAACCCTCCACAATTTCCCGCGTATGGTTGGCCGGGCACGCCGACGAATCAAATC
>JADFYA010000148.1 GCA_015233285.1 Deltaproteobacteria bacterium
AAAACATTGGTGTTCGGATTTCGTTTTTTTAGTTGCAGTGCGCTTTCAATGGAATGTGTACAGCACACCCTGGAGCAGTAAGGCCGGGCAGGTTCCCGTGATCCCACGCATTGAATAAAAACGGCTGTTTTGACGTCATTAAGTTTGGGATCATCTTGAATGAACAATCGATCCAATTCCAGGGAAGTCATAACCCGGTCATGCCGGCCATACAGATATTCCGTCGGCCGATACTCTTCGCCACCGGTGGCCAACACCGCCACGCCGTGCTCCAAGAGTTCCTCAGCATTTCCTGAAGTTTTTATCATAGACTTGAAATTGCCCACAAAACCGTCAACGTTGGTTAGCTCGGTATTCAGATAAACCTTGATGTTGGGGTTCTGCTCGATCGATTTGATGGTCCCGGCCAGTTCTTCCTGAATATTTTCGCCCTTCCAGGTTTTATAGAGATTCAACGCCTGGCCGCCCAGCCGCTCACTTTTCTCCACCAGATGGACCCGAAGCCCGGAATCAGCCAGTGTTTTAGCCGCATTCATCCCGGCCAACCCACCACCTAAGACCAGGGCGTTTTGGTTCACGGGCAGCTCCGTATCCTTGACCGGTTCCAGCAAGGCCACCTTGGCGACCGCCATCCGGACCAAGTCTTTGGCTTTTTCCGTGGCCCTAACCGGGTCATTGCCATGGATCCAGGAGTCTTGATTGCGGATATTGGCCATTTCGAAGAGGTACTTGTTGATTCCAGCCTGGGCCAGGGTCTCTTGGAACAGCGGTTCATGGGTCCGCGGGGTGCAGGCGGCCACAACCACCCGGTTGAGGTTCTGTTCCTTGATTACCTTGGCCAACAAGTCTTGAGTGTCTTGAGAACAAGAATATAGATTTGTTTCAGCATAGGCCACGTAGGGCAGCGTCTTGACATAATCCCGGACTGCCGCGACATCGATCACCCCGGCGATATTTATGCCGCAATGGCAAACAAAGACGCCGATGCGCGGTTTCTCTCCCCGCATATCCCGTTCTGCAATATTCTCCCTAACCTTGGTTAAAGATGATCTGGCCGGGCTCAACGCGATACCCGCCGCGGCCGCCGAAGCTGACGCCTCCATAACCGACTGGGGAATATCTTTGGGGCCCTGGAAGGCACCGCAGACATAAACGCCCGGTTTAGAAGAACTGGTTGGAGCAAAAGACGAGGTTTCACAAAATTCACTTGAACTCAAGTTTATATTGAACATCTTGGCCAGTTCAAGTTGATCCGTGCTGGTTTCCAGGCCGACGGACAGGACCACCAGATCAAACTCTTCTTCATGTATTTCACCAACATTATCGGCGTAAGCGATCTTGAGATCATCCGAACCAGGTACCGGATCTATGGTATGGACCCGGGATCTGATGAACCGGACTCCGTGCTTATCTTTGGCGGAATTGTAGTACCGTTCAAAATCTTTGCCGTGGGTTCGCATGTCCATGTAGAAAATGGCGACATCCAATTCGTTTTTACTGTGTTCCTTGGCAATCACCGATTCTTTAATGGCATACATACAACATACCGAAGAGCAATAGGCATGATTGCAATGGTTTGTATCTCTGGATCCGACACATTGAAGAAAGGCGATTTTCTTTGGCTCTTTATGATCCGAGGGACGAGTCAGATGCCCCATGGTCGGACCGGACGCGCTCAAGATGCGTTCAAACTCCATGCTGGTGATAATATTGGGATAGTCAGCATAATGATAAATTTCATATTTGCTCGGATCAAAGGGATGAAACCCTGGAGCCAACACGACCGATCCCACGTTAATGGTCATCGCTTCCGGCTTTTGGTCAAGAGCGATGGCGCCGGCCGGACAATGCTTTTCACACGCCCGGCATTTGCCTTTAGTAAAATAAATACATTCTTTCGGATCAATTACATATTTCAACGGAACCGCCTGAGCGTATTTTACATAGATGGCTTTGCGTTTGTTCAGGCCCACATTGTATTCGTCATCGACTTTCTTGGGGCATTTTTCGGCGCACAAGCCGCAAGCAATACATTTGGTCACGTCCACGTAACGTGGATTGATATTCACTTTTACTTCAAAGTTCCCTGCCTCGCCGGAAATGGATTTGATTTCCGTCATAGTCAGCATTTTTATATTCAGATGCCGGCCGACCTCGACCAGTTTAGGAGAGATAATTCACATGGCGCAATCATTAGTGGGAAAGGTCTTATCCAGTTGGGCCATGACGCCGCCAATGGAAGAAGATTTTTCAACCAGATAAACGTAGTAGCCTGAATCGGCCAAATCTAGAGCGGCTTGCATACCGGCGATCCCGCCGCCAACGACCATGGCGGAGCCGATAACTTGCTTAGACATAACGATGTCTCCTCTTCAACGGATAGGTTGCTTTAATTATTAAATGTTACGTTATCAAGCCATGTTCACCGGCACCCGGTTGCCTGAAGAAATCAGGCGGCGGTTTCCACCTAAACCGGCCATTCCAGGGTGACCCGATCAGTTTCGCCGGCTTCGCTCAAGTAGACGTTTACCACCTGATGAGACCTGGTGGGGCAGTGTTTGGCCACATAATTGGCGCAGACTGGAAACTCCCGAAGCCCTCGGTCTACTAATACGGCGAGTTCAATGCGCTTGGGGCGGCCGAAATCAATCAGAGCATCCATGGCCGCCCGGGCTGTCCGTCCCGTGTAAAGGACGTCATCCACCAGCATAACTACCTTATTATCAATGGAGACGGGGATTTCAGTTTTTCCAACTAGCGGCTTACGGCTGATGGATGTCCAATCATCACGATAAAGAGTGATGTCCAGGGCCCCCGTAATGATGTCCAGGCCATTAACTTCCTTTATCTTATCCTTAATTCGGGTGGCCAGATAGGCCCCTCCCGTGCGGATCCCGACAAGAACGATCCCTGAGATATCTTCATAATTGGCTATGATATTGGCGGCCAACTTGGCAATGGAGATTTAAGTAATGAGCGAGTGGGAACCCAAAATCACCGCCTTTTTGTGCAACTGGTGCTCCTACGGGGCCGCAGATTTGGCCGGCATCGGAAGGATGCAGCATACACCGGCTCACCGTGTTATCCGGGTCCCATGTTCGGGCCGGATCAGTCCAAAATTTATCCTGGCTGCTTTTAGACGCGGGGTGGATGGCATCTGGGTATCTGGTTGACATCCGGGAGACTGCCACTATTTGAGTGGCAATTACTATGCCCGAAGAAAATTTGCCGTGATGAAAGGTCTGCTGGAGTATATGGGTCTGGAGCCGGGAAGATTGCAATTCTCCTGGATTTCTTCAGCCGAATCAACCAAGTTCGTAGAAGTGGCCAACACCGTCGCCGAAGAAGTCAAGGCCTTGGGCCCGGCCAAACATTTTATCAAGGAAAAGGCGGAGGTAGCATAAATGTTGGAATATGTTGATAAAATAAGAGATATCGCCCGCCGCTTGCTCTCTGAGAACAAAGTTGACGTGGTCATCGGGTTTCGTCAAGGCAGTGTTCCGATGATGAGCGAACCAGCCGTCATTTCCCGTCCCGAGGACGTTGACGAGCTTTACTGGGACTATAATTGTGGAATTAATCTAACAAATTACTTGACGAAACGTCCGGATCGCATCGGCATCGTGGCCAAGGGATGTGATTCCCGGAACATCGTCACCCACATGGTCGAAAACCAGATTAAGCGGGAGCAACTGTATATTATCGGCGCTCCCTGCCATGGGATGATTGACCGATCAAGAATACTGGCTGCTCTAGGCGATCAAGAACCCACCAAAGTCGTGGTCAACGACTCCGAAATCGTGGTGACCGGCCCCGGACTTGAACGTAAATTTGACAGAAAAGAGTATCTGCAAAACAATTGCGCCACCTGTATCCACCGCAATCCGGTGATTTACGATGAGTTGCTGGCCGCCCCGGTGGAAGAACAGAAACTGACCAATCGTTATGCTGATGTGGAAAAAATCGAGGCCATGTCCCCGGACGATAAGTGGGCCTTTTTTGACAAGATGCTGGCGCCGTGCATCAGGTGTTATGCCTGCCGGAATGCCTGCCCGCTATGTTACTGCCCCACCTGTTTTGTGGATGAAGCCCGTCCCCAATGGGTGGGAAAGAGTATCGACCCCACTGACGTCCGCACTTTCCATTTCTTAAGGGCATATCATTGTGCTGGCCGATGTACGGATTGCGGAGCCTGTGAGCGGGCCTGCCCGGTGAACATCCCGGTGCGATTGCTGACCAAAAAGCTGAACAAGGACGTGGAAGATCTCTATGGGTTCGAACCTGGAATGGTGCCGGACGTCCGGCCTCCGCTTGACGTCTATCGACCTGATGATCCGGGTGGCTTCATCAAATAGACTCAACCCTATGCACAAATTGTGACCGAAAGGTGCACCATGACATCAGTAATCATAGCCAAGAGCAAGTTGAATGACTTCCTGGCCTCACTTAAGTCCGGCTACCAGGTGCTGGGGCCGATTCACCAGGGAGATATGATCGCGTTCGGCCCGGTAAACAAAGTTGAAGATCTGGCCCTGCCCTATTCCAACACCCGGCTGTCCATCAAGTCCGTGTTCTTTCCCCAATCCGAACGTATGTTCGGTTATTCCCTGGACAAGGAAGACGCTGACGCCGGAATTATCAAGGAAACACCAAAAGAATATCCCAACCGGGTGGTGTTTGGCCTGCGCCCCTGTGACGCCAAGGCGGTGACCCTGGTTGACGTTAATATGGATAACCCCCAATATCAGGATCCCTGGTGGGTTAAACGCCGGGAGACGACGACCCTGATCGGACTGGGGTGTGAGCATCCCTGCTCGACCTGTTTTTGTACTTCCATGGGCAGTGGGCCTTTTGACGAAACCGGTCTGGACGTGTTGCTGACCGAACTGCCCGACGCTTATTTAGCCAAGAGTCTGACCCCAAAGGGTGAGCAACTCTTGAAACAAGCCAAAGGAACAGATGCAGCCTCTCCGGCCGGTGAAAAGACTGCGGCCGAAATCAAGACTAAAGCCGAACAGGCCTTGCCCAAGTTGGAAACAGCGAAACTTAAAGATAAGAACATGATGGAGCTGTTCAACGCCCGGTTTTGGGAGCGGGTTCAATTTGCCTGCATCAACTGCGGCGCTTGCACTTTTCTCTGCCCGACATGTTGGTGTTTTGATATTCAAGATGAAGTCAGCAAGAAAGCCGGGGACCGGATCAGAAACTGGGATTCTTGCATGTTTCCCCTCTTCACCCTCCACGGGACCGGCCACAACCCCAGGGACCACAAGGTCCAGCGGGTGCGTCAGCGGTTCATGCACAAGCTCAAATACTACATCGACAAGTATGGCGATGGGCCGGCCTGTGTCGGTTGCGGTCGGTGCGTCCAGGCGTGCCCGGTCAATATCGATATCAGAAACGTCATCACCCTGATGAATGAATATCAGACCAGCGCCGGGACTAAGGCTTAGAGAGGAGGTGGACCTGTGGGAAATCCGTATTTACCCTATCCGGTGCGGATCGATGAAATCATCACCGAAACCGAAGACAAAAACCTGAAAACATTCAAGTTTGTTTTTCTTAACCCAGCCGATGAGCAAGCGTTCAAATATGAACCGGGGCAGTTTGCTGAATTATCCATCGCCGGGAAAGGCGAAATCCCCATCGGCATCGCCTCCTCGCCCACGGAAACCGGGTTCCTAAAATTTACAGTGAACAAGGTGGGATTAGTCACCAGCCACCTGCACAATATGTCCGTAGGCGACATCATGGGTGTCCGTGGTCCCTTGGGTAACTGGTATCCATTAAAGCAACTGGAAGGCAAGAATATCGTCATCGTCGGCGGCGGGTTTGCTTTTACCACTCTGCGGTCGACCATTGTCTATTTGCTGCAACCGGAGAATCGGTCCCGCTTTGGAGACATCACCGTCATCTACGGGGCCAGAACCCCGGGGATGCTTTTGTATAAAGACGAACTGGCCGCCTGGGAGCAACGCAGCGATATCCACATGCACATCACCGTTGACCGGGCCGATGATCCCACCTGGAAATACAATGTCGGTTTTGTGCCGGCCATCACGGAGCAAAAGGCTCCCAGCGCCGAAAACGCTGTGGCCATTGTGTGCGGCCCGCCGATCATGATCAAATTTACTCAACCGGTTTTGGAGAAAGTTGGGTTTACTCCGGAGACGATTATTATGTCCTTGGAGATGCGCATGAAATGCGGAATCGGCATTTGTGGAAGATGCAACCTCGGCACAGAATACGTATGTAAAGACGGCCCGGTATTTACCCTGGCCCAGCTTAACAATTTGCCTAAAGAATACTGATTCACCAACAGAATGCACGGCAACAGCGCGTTAAGCCGGTCGGATAACCGCAACGCGCTGTTGCCGGTAACTATTTACTAATTAGGAGGACCTCAATGTCTACGGAACCGATTAAACCAAGTCGGGAGCACCGTCTGCTGGGGGTGGCGCCAGACTGGGCCGACACCTGCCTGACCTGCGGAACTTGCGCAGGCGGCTGTCCCGTTACGGGGGTGGACGGCCTGGATGTGCGTAAAGCCGTGCGGATGGCTGTCTTAGGCTTGGATCAGGAACTCATAGATTCCCGTTTTCCCTGGGTCTGCACCTTATGCGCACGTTGCGAAAATGCCTGCCCCATGGGCATAAAATTAACTAAGCTGCTCCGAAAGGCCCGCGGTCTTCGGGAACGAGCCAAGGTGCCGGATCCCATCCATCGGGGCGTGGTGATGAACCTGGAAAGAGGGAATAATCTGGGCATCCCCAAGGATGACTTTTTGTTCCTGCTGGGCGATTTAGCCAAAGAAATGGAAGATGATGGGTTCCCCGGCTTCTATGTCCCGGTGGACAAAAAAGGCGCCAACATGCTGGTGACCATCAATTCCAAGGAGCCTTTTGGCGAACCCGATGATATGAAGTTCTGGTGGAAGATTTTTTATGCCGCCAAAGAAGACTGGACCACCACCTCCACCGAATGGGAAGGCGTCAACTGGGGCCTTTTCTCCGGTGACGATGAATCCATGAAAACTCAGGTGGGAAGGATAGTGAAACACCTGGAGGAGCTGGAGTGTAAAACACTCTTGCTCCCCGAGTGAGGACACGCCTACTTTGCGACCAGGTTAGGTCTGCAGAATTGGTTTCCTTGGGTTTTCGAGAAGTACAATGTCGTTTCCATTTTTGACGTGATGATGAGCTATATTAAGGAAGGTCGAATCAAGATTGACAACACCAAGCACACCCATTTGACCACCTACCACGATCCGTGCAACTATGGGCGGAAATCTCAAAATACGTTCGGCCAGGCTTATTTCGAGGAGCCACGATGGGTCACCCAGCAATGCTGTCCCAATTTCGTGGAGATGTATCCCGATAGAATGAACAACTACTGCTGCGGCGCCGGCGGTGGGGCCTGGGCCATGCCCTACAAAAAGGAACGCATCTGGTACGGCCGATTCAAGGCTCAGCAGATTAAAGACACCGGGGCCAAGATGGTTGTCGCCCCCTGCCACAACTGCCGCGATCAGTTGCTGAAGAGCCTGGTCAAGGAGTATGACCTTGGCGTTGAAATTATGTACCTGTGGGAGTTAGTGTCCGAGTCACTGATCGTCGAGCCGTGGAGTGACGAAGAAGTGGCTGCCGGCCATGCCGCACGAGACGCTCAGTATGAACGTGACGGGGTTGTTGTAGATGAGGAGGAAGAAGAAGAGTAAATCGAAACTTACGACTCTCTTTTCCGGAAATACCACATATTGCCACGATCAATGAGCTGACCCTAGAAACCAATGGCGCCCTTGTCTTGACCTGGACAGGGGCGCCGTTTCTTCATCTTTGTAGCGGTGCCCATGGAACACGATGCCATAAATGTCGTTTTGAAGCACTTAATCAATTTGACCACGGAGATATCCCAGGGCAATTATGAACAGGCCAATGCCGTTTTCGACTACACCAGGACCGGTGACCACCCGCCGTTGGTCGAGGAATTGGTTGAGTGGTTCGGGATGATGATGGTTAAGGTCGAGGCCCGTGAATTCCGATTGACGCAACTCGTCGAAGAGCTAAGAACTAAGAACGTTCAACTGGAAGCCACGCTCCAAAAAGTCAAACTTCTTGAAAATATCAAAGCCCACTTGGGTAAATTCGTGCCTGAGTCGGTTAAGCGGTTGATCGAAACGGCTCCCGAATCGCCTGATTTGGAAAAGAGAGACCGGGATGTGTCGGTGCTCTTTCTGGATATAGCCGGCTACACCTCGTTGAGTGAAACCGTAGAATTGAACTGGATGAACCATCTCATCGAACGCTACTTCTCCAGTTTTCTCGATGATATTTATCAGAACAAGGGTGATATCAATGAAACGGCC
>JADFYA010000149.1 GCA_015233285.1 Deltaproteobacteria bacterium
CCTGGGCGGCATAATTCTTTCAACTTGACCGTGACTGGGAATACGGTGTAAAAGCACGGAAGGAGGATAAGGTGGAAAATGGAGAAATAACTATGGTCGCCGGCGGCTCTTGTCAGATCAAGTTCATCATTTTTAAGAAACGCCGATGCCGGTAGCTTGGGAGTCACACTCAAATGCGGTAGCCTCAGTCGGCAGGTTAGGAATAAGAAGATGACATCCGAAGATAGAAAATCCTTTTCGCGAAGATACGGATATGGCCCGATAGAACGCGAAATCACCATTTGGCAAGACGCCCCTAGAGAATTGCGCGAAGCCTTGCAAGATGATGATAAATTGTTTTGAAATACTGCGTGAGAGAGGCATATAGGACGGTCCACACCTCAAGTCCGCCGATTATCGGTTATGGCCACACTCATGATGTGTATTTACACCACGACCTCTGCGAGTCTATGGAGCAAAGGACCATCGCCGGAAAAACATTCCACAGCATCGGAGTGGGAACCCTTCTCGTCTGCCTCGCCCCGAAAATCAGCCGGGAAGAGATCGAGCCGCTGGGGCTCGGAATCGCGGACTGGCACAAAGAACTGGCTCCGGCAGTGGAGAGCACCGCGTATTTTCGCGGCAGCGCCTTTGCCGACGACGTGGCCAAAACCAACCTCACGGCCATCCTTAGGCAGCACGGGTTAACGAATGTGAGGAGTCTATGAGCAGAAAAAAGCCACAAAAAGATAATGCTCTTCCTGAAAAAAGTCAGTTTCTGCTCTATACTACCGAGGACGGCCGCCAACGCATTGAAGTTCGTATGGAAATGGGCAACGTCTGGCTCAGCCAAAAGCTCTTGTCCGATCTGTTTCAAGTCGGTGTAAATACAATCAACCACCATATCAAGAGCATCTATGATGATGGTGAACTTTCCCCTGAGGCAACTATTCGAAGATGTCGAATAGTTCAAACCGAAGGTTCTCGCCGAGTCACCCGCATGGTGGACTTTTACAATCTGGAGATGATAATTGCCGTGGGGTACCGGGTGCGTTCGCACCGGGGCACGCAGTTTCGTCAATGGGCCACAACGCGTTTACAGGAATACATCGTCAAGGGTTTTGTGCTGGACGACGAGAGGCTCAAAAACGGCCGGGCTTTTGGAAAAGACTATTTCGATGAGCTTCTGGAAAAGATTAGAGAAATTCGTGCCAGTGAGCGCCGGGCCTACCAGAAGATAGCGGACGTGTTCGAGCAGTGCAGCAGTGATTACCGGAGAAACAGTGAAGAGACGCTGCTTTTCTACCAGATCGTCCAGAACCAGCTCCACTTCGCCACTACAGGCAAGACTGCCGCAGAGATTGCTTTCAACGGGCGGACAGCGAGAAACCATTCATGGGTTTGACAACTTGGAAGAATTCGCCTAAGGGCAAAGTTCTGGAAAGCGATGTTACGGTGGCTAAGAACTATCTGAACCGGGAAGAAGTATCGAAACTGAACCGGCTGGTGACCATGTTCATTGATTTTGCTGAGCTGTGGGCATTGAACCACCGGATCATGACCATGAAAGATTGGCTGACGCAGGTGGAAAGATTCCTCAACTTCACCGATCAGCAGATTCTGCGACATGCGGGAAAGATTTCCCACGAGATGGCCATTGCCAAGGCCCATGAAGAATAAGAGAAATTCCGGATCAAACAGGATCTGGATTATCTTTCTGACTTCGACCGGACGTTTGCGCGGTATCTCAAGGGAGAGGACAAGCCATGAAACTCCATTTTGAGCCTGACCTCGACTTCCAGCTTGCCGCCATAGAGGCCGTATGCGACCTTTTTCGCGGGCAGGAAATCTGCTGGACCGAGTTTACCTTGACACGCCGGCGATCCGCCCGCGATATGGTGCTGAATGACCTCGGCGTCGGTAACCGCCTGACCCTGTTTGACGATGAAATCCTAAAGAACCTGAACGAGATCCAACTCCGCCTGGCCGGGGGGCGATACCAGAGAGGTTGTTCGTTAGAAAAAAAGGGGCCGCGTTGCTCAGCGGCCCGGAGTTAGGATAATTTATGATCTTGGGGCTATACTTTAACCAGCTTGACCTGGCTCTGATAGAATACCGCGCTGCCGCCGGTAACGTCGACTAACCCGGTGTTTTTCAGCACGGGATCAACCCGCATGGCCGCGTTGGCGTGAATACCGGTGGCCCGTCGTTCGTCACCTGGAATAATCACTCCATCCACTTCGATGGGGCGTGCTCCATTGGCCCAGTGCCCGTGACCCAGGGAAAAGGCCACGCAGCCGGGCCGGAGGCCCTCTAAAACTCGGACCCGGCCGATCATGGGTTTTGAGCCGGTAGGACCCAGCTCCCAGGTTCCAGTGGGGTTGGATGGGGATATCACCTTGACCATATCGCCATCGGACAGGTTGAGACGTCTGGCGTCGTGGGCCGAGACATCCAGATAATTCTCCGGGTAAACCGCCTGGAGCCAGTAATTGCCTCCCGTCCGGCTTTTGGTCTGGCTGATGGTCTTGTAAGTCAACAGAGTCAGGTCAAATCCCTGGGCGGCATCGTTAAGGAGTCGCCCCTGGCAATCGGTAGGACCAGGAACGAAATCAGCATAGTGCAAATAGGGTTGGCCGGTCATGGAATTCTTTGTTTTGAGTTGCTTTTCTAAATAAATGCCGAGCATTTTCCCATACTTGTTGGTCATCTGGCCATTGGCATAAGCCTTTTGAAAATTTTGGAATCGTCCGCCGCGATTAAGCAGATAGACTACGTGCGGCCATATCTCCGCGCCGACCAGGTCCTTCCACCGTTTGAGGTCGTAGACGGTCGCGGGCAGGTGGCGGTGTGACTTTTCGAATATAGCTATCTCCTCCGGGCCGGCTGCGGCGACTTTGTCTGAACCGTCTTCCTTTTCCCCAAATGCGATATTGGCCACCATCCGAATGTACATGTCTTCATCGCGCTTAAGGTGTTGTCCTTGACCGAAGGCGTTTTCTCCGAAACCAGGTAATTTGAGCTTCTCAGCCAGGCCGAGAAAAAGGGCTTCCAGGGATACGGGCATAGATTGACCAAAAGGAGTCACCGTCTCGGTCAAGGGCGCACAAACTGGCTGGCGGAATGGGCCGACTTTAAATGGAAATGAAGGATGGGAACCGGCGAATTCCCAGCGTTCTAAGTAGGTCAAATCCGGGAAAATGTAGTCGGCGTACATACTGGTCTCGCCCACCACGATATCCGAGACAATAAACAGAGGAAGCTTTTTGGGGTCGGAAAGGATACTAATCAGCTCATGGCCCGCGGGCAGCGAGTAGACCGGCGTGCCCATGTATAATAGAAGGGCTTTAATGGGGTAAGGGTAGGCGTCACCGAGGCTGGGGATGACCTCCTGGTAGACATCGGAAGAGAAGGGGTACCAGACCCTCTTGGCCGGAAATCCGGTGAACAGAGTCGATTTGTCGTAGACCTTACCGCCGCGAATGATGTCTATGCCGAATCCTTTGATCGCGCCGTTTATGTTGGCTGTGTTAAATGGCTGCCCCTTTTTGTCTCCTACCATGTTGTAAGTGGTGGCCTTGCACAATCCGCCCATCCAGTCATGGTTTCCGATCAGGATATTAACCAGCATCCAGGCTAAGACATTGTAGAAGCCGGAAGTGTGTTGAGACACCCCGCGGTGGATGTCGGCCACCGCCTTTTTCCCGTGGCTGGTGAACTCCCAGGCCAGTTCGGCCAGATCAACTTCCTTAATCCCGGCTATGTCAGCCCATTGAGCCAGGGTTCGGGCTGCGGCCACTTCCCGGTAGACCTGGAGCACGGTCTTGACCTTGAGGCCGTTGACCTCGGTGCTGACCAGGGGTTCGCCTTTGACTGGCTCTGTTTCGCTGTTGGGGTCAAACGGCAGACATTGACCGGCCTTGAACACCATGAAGGGATCAAAGAGCCATTCCTTGTCATCTTTGCCCTTGCGGGGCACGGGAGGCAGGCCCAGGTCGGACCCCCGCAGGAACGGCCCAGGTTTTCCTTCCTTGTCCAATTTGACTAACCAGGCGGACTGGGTCCAGGTTGGCTCGTTATCAAGTTTAGCCGCGGCCTTGTTGGCATTGGACAGGTAACGGGCGTCAAAACGATTATTTTCGATGATCCAGTGAATCATGCCCATAGCTACAGCAGTCACCCCATTGGGGGCCACCGGTAGCCATTTCCAGGCCTTGGAGGCCACCTTGGTGCAACGAGGGTCGATAACCGCCATCTTAAGCCGGCCTTTTGAAAGCCCATTAGTGATTTTCGGGCTTCGATACGGCGGGCCGTAATTAGCGTCAAAGGGATTGGCTCCGACAAAAATGACGAACTCCGAGTTACCGATATCCCCTTGCCAGTAGAACTTACTGCCGTCTGTCCATTTTCCTTCTACGAATTGGTCGCTTATAGCCTTGCAGGTGAAGTAGAGCGAACCCTGGCAGACGGTAGTGTGACCATGGGCATTGATCGTCCCCAGGGCCTGGCCGAACCTTCTCAAGAACTCGTTTCGTCCACCTTTCATGCGCCCCCAGTAGAGGCAGAATTGGTTGTTTTTAGGCCCCAGGTCCGGGTGATTCGGGTCGATCAGATACTTGAGATTATCGGCGTGTTTGGTCTTAAAATCGTCAATGGTCATTTCTTTGGCCGCCACTTTGTTCGCGTCCTTGGCCAGGGTTTCGGCTATGGCCGGATCTGTCAGGGGACAAATCTCCTTGAGACCTTCCACCTTACCTTCACCGAAGAGATTTCCTCCGTTGGCGATTTCATTGACTGCCTGGTCGTAACTAATGGTCTTCCATTTATTTTCGCCACGTTTTCCCGCCCGCTTTAAAACTTTGACCAGCCGATAAGGATCGTAAAGGGTCTGGATGCCGGCCTGGCCTTTAGGGCAGATGGCTCCTTCCACCGTGGCCGTTTGGCTCCGAGGAGTGTCGAAGGGGAGGTGCGGACTCAGTGTCCAGGGGCTGTAGGGATTACCGTCAATCTTAGCCACCCGTCCTTCGAGTAATTTAACTTTGATCCCACAGTTGGCGTTGCATTGCTGGCAGACCGTGTATAGCTGGTTTTCCGGAAGGTACTGTTGGTAGACTCCCGCGTCTGGAAGGCCGGCCTGGCTGGGTGAGGCCATAGCATCGAAGAAAGATATACCCAAAGACCCTGCGGCCAGGGAACCACCTAGTAAAGCTGAACACTTGAGGAACTGCCGGCGATCCATCGGGTCGAGCGCGATGGTCTCTGTCGTCTGGTCTGGTTTGGGCTCAGGCATGGGTTCCTCCTTTACTGAAGAATAATGTCGGCACAAAGCGTTGACCAAGTAAGAAGGCCAACCCGCCTAAAGATACTAAGAACAGACCAATCAGCCATTCGCCGAAATGGGCGCAATAGGTCAGGCTGAGCCTCTGATGCACAAAGGCCTTGTCCAGGCCGGAGAGCATGGGTACGGTTTGGGCCGAAATCAAGAAATCATAGCGCACGGCGGTGAAGGTGATCACGATCATCAGACAGGCCCAGGCCACGGCTTTAGGATTCCCACCCTGGGTGCACAACAAGTATAAGGGCACGAGAGTCCCCAGGAGGAGGTGAATAATCCAGAATCGCCACCAACCCTGACCGGAAGTGACGTCATTAAGGGCTTTGGTGACGTCCACCACGGCTCCCTGGTAGCCCACATAGTATTGCAGCCCTTCCAGGATTGAGTAAGTGATTAGAAGCAGCAAGACGGCCCGGCCCAGACCGGAAGTTAAATTTTGCTCCGGTTGGTAGAGTTGGGTTAGGAGGGTCAACAGAGCGCCACCCGAGAGCAGGGAAGCCACGATGAAGGTCAGAGGGGTCAAGGGCGTATTCCAGACGGGACGGCTGGACAAAATAGAGAAAAAGGCACCGTTGACCCCGTAAAAGAACAAGGCCACGGGGAGGCTGACATACGACAAAGTGTGGATCCATTTCTCGTCTTTTTTTATGAAAAAGAATATCTTAAGCAAGTAGATCAGGACCATGGCGTTGAAGAGAATAATCATCCAGGTCATTGGTGTGCCCAAATTGGGCCGGATGAGCAGCAGGTAAATCCGTTCCCAATGCCCCAGGTCGAGGGTGATGGAGATGATGGCGCAGATTTCGGTAACCAGGACCAGGCAAGCGGCCAGGCCGGCCAGGGGTTCATAGCGCTTTAACCCAAAGATGTGAGTCATAATGGTCAAGAGGAATCCTCCGGCCGATAACCCCAAAAAGTACAAGTAGATTACGACTCCCATTCCCCACGGAGAGTAGGACGTCAGACCGGTCGCATGGGTACCCTGAAATAGTGCCTCAATAATCCCCCAGGCGCCCACCAATAATCCCAGGGTGACCAATCCTATCAAGATCTTGTATGTCTTTTCACTCATGTTTTCCTCCTTACATCAGGTAGTAGACAGACGGATTGGTCCCGAGTTCTTCCTTTAGCCGAGAGATGCGGGTCGAGGACAATAATTCCCGGACCAACGATCCAGGATCATTTCGGTCTCCGAAGTAGGTGGCCCGGCCGATGCAACCGGTGACGCAGGCAGGTAACATGGTCACGGCCAGACGATGCAGGCAGAAGTGGCACTTACGGGCATTGCCGATGGGTGAACCCTTGCCCCGGTCGGGCCATTGGCGGCCATATTCGGCGGCCGGCTTTGTCTCGTAACCCTGGGCGGCGTTCTGGCGGCTCACAAGCGTTCCCGGCAGTTGGGCTGTTTTGGCCGTATACCACTCTCCGAAATCCGCGGTTCGTGCCCCGTAGGGACAGGCTGAAATACAGTAACGGCAGCCGATGCAGATGTCGTAATCAACGACGGTGACTCCTTGCTCGTTTTGGTAGGTAGCCTTGACCGGACAAACCTTGACACACGGCGGGTTTTGGCACTGCATACACGGCCGGGGCAAAAAACGCCAGGCGACACGGGGATATGTTCCTATCTCCTGGCTCAAAACTGGACGATAGACCACGCCGGGCGGGAGTTTGTTTTCAGCCACGCAGGATATGGTGCAGGCGTGGCACCCCACACACTTGGCCCGATCAATGACCATGACCCATTTCACCTTGGCCGGATCACCCTTATTGACCCGAGCCAGGTCCTCCTGCATACGAATCAACGGGTCTTCGGCTGTAACATGTTTGCTCATGGCTCCTCCCTGACAAATGGGTGGCTCGTGAAATTCAATATCCGATCCGATTCGGCTATCTTGTTTCTTTATACAATATCAACATATTGAATGTCAAGCTGAGTTTCCTGATTTTGCCTATCGGCCCGATATAAATTCGGACATTCTCCGGCGGGCAAAAAGCCGGGCAGAAAGTGATACGTCGCCCCCCTCGCCGGGCGTGGACGGCAGGGTTGCATCCGAAGCAAGCAGGGGATCGGATCTTCGCCATGCCCTTTTTGCTTGCTTAACTCGCCGATTGTTGGTTAAACTAACCAGGTTGACGAACTGCTTTGATGGAGAATCCCAAGACAGAAAAATTTCCGTTCCCTGATAAACCAACCAGCGATGCGACATTTTCATGAAGAAGCCACATGTCAAAAATAAGGCTATGGTCAAACTATCCGGTTTCGTTCCTCTTCTGCTCATCACGCTGTTGCTGCCGGCCATGTCTGGTCTGATGGGGTGCCGGCCGGCCTATCTGTGGCAGGCCATGACCGGGCAGGCCGGATTATTGCAGGGCAGTTTAAGTAAAGACGATCCCAGGCTCAAGGCGGAACTGACCGCGGCCGATTTCGACAAACTGGCCTATGTGGCCGAAGTAGTCGACTTTGCCCAGAAGGAACTGGGCCTGGCCAAATCGGATAATTATCAAAAAGTGTATCCTCGGAACCAGGGAGCGGTGATCTATGTTCTTTCGGCCGCCCCCAGGGATCAACTAACCTCTGAGACGTGGTGGTTTCCGGTGGTGGGACGCATGGGCTATCTGGGCTTCTTCGACAAAGAGATGGCTGTGAGGTACAAAAAGGAATTGGATGAGGCCGGTCTGGACACTCACCTGCGGCCGGCCCTGGCCTACAGCACCCTGGGCTGGTTTAACGACCCCGTCACCCGGCCCATGCTGGGCTTGAGCAAACCTGTCCTGGCTAGTCTGATCATCCACGAACTGACCCACGTCACCCTGTATGTTAATGGTCAGACTGATTTTAATGAGGGATTGGCCAATTTTGTCGGTCAGGCGGGGGCGATTCGTTTTTTCCAAGCCAGACGCGAGCCGGACTCAGTGGTTTGGCTGGAGAAGTCGGCGGCCGACGAAACGCGATTTGTCGCCTTCCTGGATCAACTCACCGA
>JADFYA010000014.1 GCA_015233285.1 Deltaproteobacteria bacterium
CGTTAGTGTGGTGGCCGGGATGGGCTTTGAAGACATGGCCGCAGGCATCAGGTTGGGCCCGCTTAAGATCATTCGTCTGGGGCGGGATATCTTAGTGGAAGCAGAGGTGTTGAAAGAATCCGGTGCGGTTTTTCCGTGACGATATTCTAACTAGTGTGCTATGGTGATAAACATCATCAAGCCGGCCGAGAGGACGAATGGGCAACCATGCCTCGCCGATTCCGCTTTGAACTAACTTGTAAAAAAGAAAACAATATGTTTACCGGATTGATCGAAGGCTTGGGACGGATTAAACGGATCGACCGACCGGGTGGTCAACTGCGGCTGACCATTGAGGCCGAATATGACCTTAAGGATTTTGTCCTGGGTGAAAGCATCGCTGTCAGTGGGGTGTGTCTAACGGTGGTGGCCTTTAGCGGCCGCTCGTTCAGCGTGGATGTCTCTCAAGAGAGCGTCTCCCGGTCCGGCCTGGGCCGCCTGCGGATCAATGATCCGGTCAATTTAGAGAGGGCCCTCAGGCTGTCTGACCGACTGGGCGGACATCTGGTGTCGGGTCATGTGGATGGCCCGGCGCAACTGGTTAAGCGAGATGAAGTCACCGGATCCATTCGGTTTGTATTTTCCATGGAGCCGGCTTTGATGCGTTACGTCATTCCCAAAGGCTCGATCACCATCGACGGTATCAGCCTGACGGTGAATGAATGTGACCGGCAGACTTTTTCGGTCAATGTCATCCCGCACACGGCCAAGATGACCACCATTGGCTGGAAGCGGCCTGGAGATGTGGTCAATATTGAAACAGATTTGATCGGGAAGTACGTGGAGAAATTGCTGACGCCGATAGCAGGAACAAGGTCTGGAATAGATTTGGAACTGTTGGGGCAATCTGGATTCTTAAGATAGTTGCTTGTTACTTGTTACTTGTTACTTGTTACTTGTTGCATGTTACTGGTTGCTGGTTTCAGGTTATTGGTCAATGTCATTGGCTGTAGGATTACAGACTTGGTGCGCGCATTACCCAGGGTCAGCGCAGCGCCACCTGAGGGCGGAATCTACCTGCTGACTCCCGGTTGGGAATTTAATGATTCTCTTGTGAAGGCATCGTTCAACCATTCAACGAGCAACATGCAACATGTAACATGCAACCCGCAACGGGTAACGAGTAAGAAAGGATAAAGATTATGGGTGTGGCCAAGATTGAGGAGGCCATTGCAGATATCCGAGATGGCAAGATGATCATCCTGGTGGACGATGAAGACCGGGAGAACGAGGGCGACCTGACCATAGCCGCAGAAAAGGTGACCCCGGAAGCCATCAATTTTATGCTCAAGTACTGCCGTGGCCTGATTTGCCTATCTCTTATTTCGGACCAATTGGAAAAACTGAAGCTGCCCATTATGGTCCGGGATAACCGATCTCCATTTCAAACGGCCTTCACTGTCTCCATTACGGCCAGAAAAGGCGTGACTAAGGGAATGTCGGCACGGGACCGGGCAACGACCATTTTGGCCGCGGTGGCCGATGAGGCCAAACCCGAGGACCTGGTTCGACCAGGGCAGATATTTCCGCTGCGGGCAAGACGGGGCGGGGTCCTGGTCCGCACCGGACAGACGGAAGGTTCGGTGGATTTGTCCAGGCTGGCTGGGCTTAAGCCGGCCGGCGTAATCTGCGAGATTATGAAAGACGACGGGACCATGGCCCGGATGCCGGATTTGGAGATTTTTGCCGAGAAATACGGGTTCAAGATCGCCACTATCGCCGACTTAGTGGCCTACCGGATGCGGACCGAGTCCTTTGTCCATCGGGCCGCGACAACCGTGTTAAACACCAAATACGGCCAGTTTAACGCCATAGCTTATGACAATGACATCGATGACTATCAGCATGTGGCCCTGTACAAAGGAGCTATTTCTCCAGACAAGGATGTCCTGGTCCGGGTCCATTCCGAATGCCTGACCGGCGATGTTTTTGGATCTCTCCGGTGCGACTGCGGTGATCAACTGCATGCAGCCCTGGAAACCATCGAGCGGGAAGGTTCAGGTGTCTTGCTGTACATCCATCAGGAAGGCCGGGGAATCGGCCTGATCAACAAACTCAAGGCCTACCGTCTTCAAGACCAGGGCCAGGACACGGTGGAAGCCAACATCAGCCTAGGCTTCAAGCCGGATCTGCGGGATTACGGCATAGGGGCTCAGATCCTGGCCGACCTGGGGGTTCGCCGGATGCGGCTGATGACTAACAATCCCAAGAAGATTATTGGGTTGGAGGGATATGGTTTGACAGTCACGGAACGGGTCCCTTTGACCGTTTGCCCGGCCCCGGACAATGTTTACTATTTGAGAACAAAATGCCTGAAACTGGGCCATTTATTGGATCTTTAAAAAATAAACCGCAGAAGACGCGGGGGCACAGAGAGCGCAGAGGTTATGGGTAGGTATTTTTAATTTTTGCGTCAGTCGCGCTGGGTTATGGGCGCTGGAAGAAAGGAATCAAATGGACGTGATCAAAACATATGAAGGCAAGCTGATACCCGAGGGACTAAGATTTGCCCTGATCGTCGCCCGGTTTAACAATTTCATCACCGACCGCCTGGTGGAAGGGGCCATAGATGCGCTCAGCCGCCATGGGGTCAGCCATGAAGATATCGCCATATATAAGGTGCCCGGGGCTTTTGAGATTCCGCTGGTGGCTTTGCAGGTGGCGCGGCAAAAGAAATATCAGGCCGTAATTTGCCTGGGTGCGGTGATTCGGGGATCCACACCCCACTTTGATTATGTGGCAGCCGAAGTCTCCAAAGGAATTGCCCATGCCTCTCTGGAAACCGGAGTGCCGATCATCTTTGGCGTCATCACTACCGACACCATTGAGCAGGCCATTGAACGGGCCGGGACCAAGGCCGGCAACAAAGGCTGGGGCGCAGCCATCTCGGCCATCGAAATGGCGGATTTGATGCGTAACATGGCTGAGTAATGTCGCCATAGGCGTCACTGTGTCATAAATTCTCCCGAGTCAAGGGGAGTATCTAAAGGCCGGCTTATTGTCGGCCTTTGGCTTGGTGGTTATCGATTAAAACAAAGCATAATAGGGATGAATAGGGGGAAGATTATACACTACTCTATGTGGCTGTAATTGACGCTTCTGTGCGCACCAGCTTCCGGATTAAAGACAACCAGCAACGGACAACCCGTAACACGTAACACGCAACTCGTAACACGCAACACGCAACCCGCAACGCGTAACCCGCAACCAGCAATTCAGGGAATTCTTCAATGTGGCTAAATGTAAACATTATATTGATAATTATTTCATCATGTTGCCTATTCATGTCCGCCGACGTGGGCTACGGGGCTGAGATCAAGATTGGGGTGCTGGCCAATCGGGGTCCGGAAGCTTGTAAAAAGATGTGGGATCCGACTGCCGCGTACTTATCGTCGAAGTTACATGGCTACACCTTTAGGATTGTTCCACTATCATTTGATGAAATCCCTTCTTCCGTCCGAAAGGAGGAAATGGATTTTATACTTGTTAATCCGTCTATTTATGTTGATCTCGAACTCAGTTATGGAATCTCACGTATCGCGACCATCAGAAACGACTCTTCCATCGCCTATCCGGTTTACGGTGGTGTAATTTTTGTCAGATCGGACAACTCCAAGGTGAATAACCTGAAAGATTTAATCGGTAAACGGTTTGTCGCGGTTGACCGGACTTCACTAGGCGGCTGGCAAGCTGCCTGGCGGGAATTCAAACATGGGGGAATTGACCCAGATAAAGATTTCAAAAACATATCTTTTTTGGGGAGTCACGAATCGGTTATCCAAAACGTGTTGGATGGCGGGGCCGATGCCGGGACAGCCAATAGTGATGTGTTCGCTGAGTTATTACGAAATGGCAAGATTAAGCCAAAGGACTTCCGGATCATTGTTCCTGAATGGGTTAATCTGAACAAAGATGAATTCTCCTATCCGGTCAGCACGAGACTTTACCCGGACTGGCCCTTTTCAAAACTGCGCAAGACGTCCGAGGACTTATCCACAAAGGTAGCTATCGCCCTTTTAAGCATGAGTCCCGATGATGAAGCAGCACGCCTGGCTGATGCGCATGGCTGGTCGTATCCACTCAATTATCAAAGCGTCCATGAATTAAAAAAAGAACTGAAAATAGATAGTTACAGAGATTACGGGAAAATAGCCATGAGTGATATTTATAAGAAACACAAGATGATGATATGGCTATCTATTTTTATATTCTGCACTTTGCTGTCGGCATCAATTGTCTTGGCCTATTTATATCGCGAGACCATACTGGCAAAAAATAGACTAAGGAAAGAAAAGGAGACGGCTCAAAAGTACCTGGATGTGGCGGGTGCAATTCTCTTAATTATCGATTGTGATCAGCGGGTTGTTCTCTTGAACAAACGAGGATGCAACATCTTAGGCTTCTGTGAAGAAGACGTCATCGGAAAGAATTGGTTCGATAATTTCATTCCTCAAAAGAATGGCAATGAAATGAAAGAATTATTCACCAAAATAATTACCGGAGCCATAGATCGGAACAAGAGTTTTGAAAGTGCGGTATGCAACAAACACGGAGAGGAAAGGTCTATTTCCTGGTACTATACCATCTTGATGGATGAAGATAGTCTTAGACCGTCTGTTTTATGTTCAGGAGAGGATGTAACTGAACGTAACAATCTAATTGACCGGCTGAAAAGTGCTCTGTCTGAGGTCAAGACTTTAGGTGGCTTGTTGCCCATCTGCTCTCACTGCAAGAGCATCAGAGATGATAAAGGATATTGGAGCCGGTTGGAGGCATACATATCAAAACGAACCGACGCTGAATTCACACATAGCATTTGCCCTGAATGTGTTAAAGAATTCTATCCCGACCTGGGTGACCATGAAGATTTTAGCTGAGTCTTTATCCGATTACAATTACCCGGCATATTTTATAAGAATAATTGATTATACCTCGAACGGCCCTGATTGTCCTTTCTTGATCCCGTCACCCTGGGTAAGGGCGGCCCCCAAATTGTCAATTGAAACCGTTCAAAGTATAAGTTGCAGCATCTGGGCTGCCTTCTATCGGGCTAAAAATCTTTGAAGTCGTCTCCGTCCATCGGGATCACTCGACCGGGATGAATCTCTCGGGTAGCTTTGCCCATTGTCGGTTTGGCTCTGTTCGGCCTGGGTGGGACCGCCTTAACCGGGATAGGTAACCGGCTGCCCGATCCAGTCCTGGTCCCGGCTGTTGTTTTTCCATCTACTCGTTCTTCTTTCTCACGGCCCTCCAGCAAAGCCTCCAGAGAAGTTACGAAGACCTGTAATTGATCCGCCTGGGCGGTCATTTCCTCCGAGGCTGAAGCCGATTCTTCGGCGTTGGCCGCGTTTTGTTGGGTCACCCTGTCCATCTCGCCGATGGCTTTGGTAATACCGCTGATGCCTTCGGATTGTTCTCGGGAGGCGACGGTGATTTCTCCGATCAACTCGCCGACTTTGGTCACACTGCCGGCTACCTGGGAGAAAGCCCCACTCGTTTGAGAGACCAAGGCGGTCCCCTCCTTAATTTTCTTGACGATTCCTTCAATTAGTGAAGAAGTGTTTTTGGCTGCCTCGGCTGCCCGTAAGGCCAGATTCCGAACCTCATCCGCCACCACGGCAAATCCGGCTCCGGCTTCTCCGGCCCGGGCCGCCTCCACCGCTGCATTCAAGGCCAGGTGATTGGTCTGGAAGGCGATCTCGTCTATCGTCTTGACAATCTTTGAGGTCTGATCACTGGCCTGAGATATTTCGTCCATCGATTTGGTCAATAGGACCATGGAATTATTGGCTGAGCCAACCACGTCGGTTGTCCCTTTCATCAAATCATTGGCCTGGCGGGCATTGTCGGCATTGCGGCCGGTCATGGATGACATCTCTTCCATCGATGAGGAAGTCTCTTCGAGTGACGCGGCTTGTTCCGACGACCCCTCAGCCAGGGATTGGCCGGCCGAAGAGAGTTGAGACGATGCCGAGGCCACCTGGCCGGCGCTTTCCTTCAGCCCGTCGATGATCCTGGTAATCGGTCGGGTGATCGACCGGCTGGTCAATAGAGCGACTAAAATGACGGCTAAGAGGCCGATGCCGCCGGTGATCATGATTAACCGGGTTATGGTGGTGATTGGGGCAAATGCTTCAGCTTCGTCGATCTCGGCGATGATGGCCCAGTTGAGACCAAAAACAGTGAGCGGATCATGGGCCGACAGAACCGACTGGTTGTTGAAACCGGTGATCAAGTGATTCCCATCTTTGCCGGCCAGGGATTCCCGGGTGGCCACCGTATCCACCTTCCCGTTGGCTGGATTGGCAAAGGAGGCCTTGACCGAGCGATTGGTCTTGTCCAGAAACGAGTCTGACCGCATTAGATAGTCCGGGCCGACCATATACACATCACCGGTCTTGCCCATGCCGGTTCGTTCTTGCATGATGGCGTTAATAGCCTCGATGGGTAATTGCAGGACCAGCACTCCGACTGTTTTGCCGCCTTTTTTAACCGGTGCGCCGACAAAGGCGGCTGGTTCATTATTGGACGGGGCATAAGATTCAAAGTCCTGGAGGGTCGGATTGCTCAAAGCTTTCTTGAAACATTTACCCACGACACTGTCTTTCAACGGGCCGGTGACTATATTCTGACCTAAGTCCGGTTTTTTACCAACGGAATAAACCACGTCGCCGTCTTCTGCGATAAGCATCACATCATAATAACCGGACACTTTCTTGTATTGTTCCAGCCAAGGTCCATACTCGGCGGCCAGGGCTTTCCATTTGGGACCGTCCACCTTCTTACCCTCGGTCATATAGGCTGCCTCGAAGGACTCCAGGGCAGACACCAGCCAATTGTTCGCGGCCAGAACCGTGACATCGCCCATTCGGTCCTTGAAGTATATTTCAATTTGGTTCTTTTTGATCATTTGAACTGCCTCGAGCTTCTCAGAGACGTCCTCGGAAATGGCGTGGCGGGCCTGATTTAAAGAAATGCCTCCGATAACCGCAAAAGGAATTATCCCGACGGCTATAAAAATCAACATGAGTTTGGTTCTGAGCTTCAGATTTAGAAACATGGCCTTACTCCATCAAGGTGTTCGATGTGACATTAGGGCTCCCGGCAACGGCCGGACAGTCATGAAAGATGAGATTTCATAGGCGTTGGCTATGTTATCACGGGCACTCGATAATAGCAATTTTTAATATCATAATATGCGGATATTATTAATATAACCTGGTAGGTGAAATGTTCTGTGTCTTTTCGTTGACAAAGCGCCATAAAGTGTGGCGCCGAAGAACAAAACCATTATGATATTGCCCAGAGATATGCCGGCTTGGGTGATAGGTGCGACATTTTGTGCCTTATGCCCGGCAAAACACCACATCTGGGACTTTGTCTTGACACCGCCGGAACTCGTCTGGTAGATATACCGCCGGAAGCAACTATTTCACGGAGCGAACATGACCCAGGAAAGAATTGACGACGCGGCCCTGCATCAAGAGATGGAGCAGCGCTATCTGGCCTATGCCCTATCCACTATTGTGTCGAGAGCCTTGCCGGATGTCCGGGACGGTCTAAAACCGGTGCATCGCCGGATTATATATGCCATGGACGCCATCGGTCTGAATGAGACGAAGCGGCACGTTAAGTCGGCCCGGGTCGTGGGTGAGGTCATCGGTAAGTACCATCCCCATGGGGACGCGGCCGTTTATGACGCCATGGTCCGGATGGCCCAGGATTTTTCCTTGCGTTATCCTTTGGTTGACGGGCAGGGTAATTTTGGCAGCATCGACGGGGATAATGCCGCGGCAATGCGTTATACCGAGGCCAAATTGTCACCCATTGCCGCCGAGCTGCTGGCCGACATGAAGAAGGAAACGGTTCAATTCAAATCCAACTATGATGCTACCCTGACTGAACCGGCCGTGCTCCCGGCCCGCATCCCCAACCTGCTGATTAATGGTGCGGCCGGCATTGCCGTGGGCATGTCCACAAATATACCGCCCCACAATCTTACCGAAGTCGTCAGCGCCCTGCTGGCCTTGATCGACAATCCGGAGATGACCACACGGGAACTTTGTGTTTTTATTAAGGCGCCGGATTTTCCCACCAACGGCGAGATCCACGTCCAACCCGAGGCCATGACTGAGATCTACCGCACCGGCCACGGCGGCGTCAAAGTCCGGGGAGAATTTTCCTTAGAAGAGATGAAACGGGGCAAGAAGAACCTGATCATCACCTCTATCCCCTATTCGGTGAATAAGTCTCGATTAATTGAACGCATCGCCAATCTGATCACCACCAAGAAGCTTCCGCTGGTCACCGACATTCGGGATGAGAGCACCACGGATATCCGGATCGTGATGGAATTGAGAACCGGCCTGGTCGATCCCGAAAAGGTCAAGGCTTATCTCCTCCACCATACCGAGATGGAGGTCAACTTCCCCATTAACTTTGTCTGTCTGACCCCGGAAGGCGTTCCTGAGAGGCTGTCTCTAAAAGAGATACTTCGTTATTTCCTTGATTTCAGAAAAGAGGTGACGGTCCGGAAGCTGACCTACGAAGCCAACCGGCTCCGGGAACGGCTGCATATCCTCAAGGGACTATTGATTATTTTCGATGGACTGGACAAGGCCATCGCCATAATCCGGGCGTCCGAGACGCGGCCTAAAGCGGTGGAGGGTCTGGGCCGGGAATTCGGATTGGATCAGATCCAGGCGGATGCTGTGCTGGAAATCCGGCTCCACAGCCTGGTCCGGCTGGAGCGGGATAAGTTATTACTGGAATTCAACGAAAAAACTGCCCGGTTCAATGAGGTCACGGCCATTTTAGCCGACCAGGGCCGAATCTGGGGAGTAGTCAAAGATGAATTGAAGGAGGTCATGGCCAAGTACGGTGACCGGCGCCTGACCAAAGTGGTCCGGGAACAAGAAGTGATCAAGATCACCCAGGAAGACTTCATTGTCCATGAGGACGTAACGGTGGTTGTCTCCATCAATGGATGGGTCCGAAAATTTAAGACCTACGACCCCAAAGCCATCCGGTTTAAAGAGGGTGATGCACATCTGGTCACGGTTTCTCTGAATACCCGGGACAACATTTGTTTCTTCACCAATTTAGGCCGAGTATACGTCACCCGGGCCTATGACTTGCCGGCCTCGGGCAAGGGCTTTGGGGAACCGCTCCAGACTATTTATAGCTTTGCCGACGGCGAGCATGTCGTGTCCGTGTTGGTCTATTCTCGGGAGGCCGGCCCGGAACCCGACCCGGAAGATCAGCTTATCGAGTCCGATGACGGATTGGATCCGGAGATATCGCCCGAGAACGGCGAATCTGCCGGCCCTGATGAAATATCTTCCTCCAAGGTGGTCTCCCTGCTTCGAGATGCCCCCGGGGAATCCAACCGAAGGCAGTTGTCTCTTTTTTCAGTTAAGGGCGACTCGGTTGCGGAGGCTGAGGAAGGTGAAAAGGAAGCTGATCTCGAAACGGAGGCGGAGGAAGTGGAGTCAGCTCCGACTACTCCGGAGCCGGCAGCAGACCGGCCCGAATTGCCGACCGGAGCCACCTGGCTGGTCTTGACCCAAGGGGGCAAAGGATTCAGGTTTGAACGCGACTGGCTCAAAGAACCAACCAACAAGAACGGCCGGCAGGTTATCCGGTTGAAGGACAACGACCGGGTGTTTTCGGTAATTACGGCCGATTATGACCTGGTATTGACGGCGACATCTAAAAAAGTATTGATTATTAAATTAGATGAAGTTCCAGTCTATTCCGGTCCAGGCGCCGGGGTTAATCTGGTATCCGTATCCAAATATCCGCCGGTGTTGGCGGCCACGGTCTCAACCGGACATAGGTTCATGATTTATCCTGAAAAAGGGGAGCCGTTTGTGGTCAAGGTCAAAGACCATCCGGTCATGGGCCGGGGCGCCCAAGGCAAGGGTTTCCAAAGCGTCACCATCAAGGGAGTAGAGATTATCAAGGAGTCGTCAGACCATGTCAACTAGCTACACCGGACGGGACATCCAGGTGCTCCAGGGCCTGGAACCGGTCAGACTCAGGCCGGCCATGTATATCGGAAACACCTCCAGCTCCGGTCTGCACCATTGTTTCACCGAGATCTTAGACAATGCCGTGGATGAGGCCCTGAACGGCCATTGCAACAAAATCGATGTCATTATCGGGGCTGACAATTCGGTTACGGTCAGCGATAACGGCCGCGGCATCCCGGTGGATATGCACCCGGTGTCCGGAAAGAACGCCCTGGAAACCATCTTGACCACTTTGCATTCCGGCGGAAAGTTTTCCCAGAAGAATTACCAGGTCTCCGGGGGGCTGCACGGGGTGGGCATCTCCGTGGTCAATGCCCTGGCCGAGGAGTTACGCGTCACCTCCTACCGTGACGGCTTTTCCTTCACCCAGTCGTTTTCCCAGGGTAACCCGAAGACAAAACTGAGTAAAGCGCCGTTAAACGGTCACGTCCGGGGGACTGAGGTGTACTTCCGTCCGGACCCAGAGATATTTAAGGATATCACCTTCAAAACTGCAGTCATTTTAGAGCGCTGCCGGGCCAAGGCCTTCTTGACCAGGGGGCTGAAGATTTCCGTCGTTGATCAGATCAACAATCAGAAGGAAATATTCTATTATAAAGAGGGCATCCGAGATTTCATCAACGTGCTCACCGCCGGTAAGAATTGCTTGTTGCCGGAGCCGTTTTTCCTAGATCACGAAAATGACATGCGGCTGGAACTTGTCCTCCAATGGACTTCGGACACGGATTCGATCGTCCATTCCTATGCCAATTCCATCCATACGACCGGGGGTGGATCCCACGAGAACGGCCTGAAGTCCGGATTGACCAGAGCCATCCGGGAATACATCTCCAGGAACAACCTGTTGCCCAAGGGCATCAAGGGAATGACCGCCGATGACGTCAAGGAAGGACTGGTGGCTATCTTGAGCGTCTTTATCAAGGGCAACCTGGAGTTTCAAGGTCAGACCAAAGAGCGGCTCAACTCCGAGGTCGGGCCGGTGGTGGAGACCATGGTCCGCACCGCCTTTGAGAACTTCCTCTTTCATAATCCCACCTCAGCCGAACTGGTCGTCAACCGGGTTTTGCTGGCTTGTCAGGCCCGCCAGGCCTCGCGACTGGCCCAAAAGACCGTCCGCCGCCAAAGCTACACCAAACGCTTGAGTCTGCCTGGGAAACTGGCCGACTGCACGTCCACCGACGTCAACTTAACCGAATTGTTCATCGTGGAGGGAGATTCCGCCGGAGGTTCAGGCAAGCAGGCCCGCAACCGGTATTACCAGGCGGTGTTGCCCATGCGGGGCAAGATCCTCAATGTGGAACAGGCCACTTCAGAAAAAATGCAGGCCAATAAAGAAATTCAAGACCTGATCAACTGCCTGGGCACGGGTATGGGCAAGTCTTTTGACTATGGCCGGTTGCGCTATGGGAAGATCTGTATCTGCACCGATGCCGACGTGGACGGATATCATATCAGCACCTTGTTGCTCACCTTTTTCTACCGGTATATGCCCGAGTTGATCATCCGGGGGCATGTCTTTCTGGCCCAGCCGCCTCTATTTCAGATCACCACCGGAAGCGGCAAGAAGCAGCAAGTCCATTATGCTTACGCCGATCAGGAACGGGACCGCTTCCTCGCCCAGGACAAGAACGCCGTGATTAAGCGATACAAGGGCCTGGGTGAAATGAACGTTGATGAATTAAAAGAGACGACCCTGGCCCCAGGGAAGCGCCGGCTGCTCCAGGTCCGGATCGAAGATACCGTCCAGACTGATCAGGTATTCGAGACCCTCATGGGCAAGGATGTCTCAAAGCGGTTCCTGTTCATTCAAGAAAACGCCGGTTTTGTCCGGGAAGTGGATGTCTGAGTTCGGGTTGCGTGTTCCGGGTTGCTGGTTACTTGTTCATGAAATCATCTTGATCCCTTTGATTATGCAAGATCGCCTCGGCCGCCTCCCGACATAGATAATGCTTGGCCGCGCCCGCTTAGTGTACTTGTCATTTTGAGCAGGTTGGGCCACAATGATGGCTTTTTGAGCTTCCACCAGGGTGTTCGCCTGGCTGGTCACCAAGGCCGTAACGGCCTGCTCCGCTTGTGCTTTCTGTCCATCGGTCATCGCCGGCGGCCGCGCCCTGGGCCGGTCTCGGGGGGCGATCAGACGGGTGGCTGGTGGAGCCGGGTTGAGGACAGTTAGGGGCGGGATAGTGAACCGAGTATGATGTAGAAAAAATCACTGACGGTTCCGATACCCACATGGACCAACACGTCTGCGTCCTCTAATTCTCTTTGACAAAATGGCCTGTTTTAGTCTATAGGTTATATTCGAAAATATTTCCTCAGCCGCCTGAAGGACAAAGCTGACGCGTTTACGCAACGGTTAAGATAGATTCTATTTTGAGACATGTGACGCTTATGAACATCCTAACAGCATTGATCCCACATAAACACGTGCGGGTTAGCGTCTCGATCATCAGTCTGTGTAAATGATCTGAAACTAATCAAGCTATCTGCAACTCAATGTCATTACCATGAAAATCTCCCGGGGCGTAGGCCGGACGTTGGGTATAGGTATCCCACCCCTTCCCGGAAGGGTCTCAGATGCCGGATAGAGGGATATCCGGCCTGATTTCCTGCTATTGAGACGATGAGCAACTTACCGGCCAATAACCATATTTCTGCAACGATCTGACCCATCTTGGGGCGTTGCGGCGAACAATAAGTTCCTCATAATTTACATTAGGGTCTTTATATGGCTCATTTTTTTTGAGGACAATATATACGACCTCAAGAATTTTGTGGCCCACAGCAATGATCGCCCGCTTGTGGCCCCGTCTAACCACAAGACCCTGATAGAATCCTTTGAATTGACTATCGGTCCTTCTGGCGCTGTTGGCCGCTTCGCACAACATTTGCCTGATGTATTTATTGCCTTTCCTGATTCTGCCGCTTTTCTTTTTCCCGGCGCTTTCGTTATTGCCGGGACATATTCCAGCCCAGGAGCAAAGGTGGTCTTTAGAACTAAAGCAACTCATGTCAACACCGATTTCAGCCAACAACATAGCGGCACCAATTTCATCAATACCAGGAATGGTCTGAAGTAATCGCCATTCCTGTTCATACGGCTTCATCGCCGCCACGATCTGACATTCCATTTCTTCTATTTCTTTCTCCAGGGACCTGATGTGGTTCCGGATGCGTCTTAAAAGAAATCGATGCCGATCACTGATGTTTGCCTCCAGGGAAAGAATGATGTCTTTCCCCTTTTTGTGAAGTTGACCACAGGCCAACCCGGCAATTTCCTCCGGCGTCTTGTCACCCTTAATCAGGGCATCAATCATCCTCCGCGCCGAAACGCCGTCTATGTCGCTGACCACACTTCCCAACCTGATGCCACAGTCATCAAGCACCTTGTGTAACCTGTTCTTCTGTCCAGCCAGATAACCGACCATCTTCACCCGGTATCGGGTCAACAGTCTGATTTCCCTAAAATCTCTGGGCGGAATGAAACTGGGCCGCAATAACCCACAACGGCCTAATTCAGCTAACCATTCACTATCCGTGACATCTGTTTTACGACCTGAAACTTTTTTGACGTGAAGTGCGTTTACCACAAGCACATTAATTCCAGCATCTTCCAATGCTGCATAAACTGTTTTCCAGTAAATCCCTGTGCTCTCCATTACCGCCAGTTCTACGCCCTGTTGCTTTTCATGATCTGCCAACTTGGCTAAATCACGGCTAAAGGTTTTGTATTGACGGGTTTCCTTTTTGACCTCTTCACCTTTGCCTTTTAATACCGTTTCAACCACCACATCCCGGTGAACGTCCAATCCGGCACAGCAACTAACTAATTCCGCCAACATCTGATTTCACCTCCTCTCTGCAAAAATGCTCGTCAAAATAGAGGGGTGGATCAGGAAGGGCTTTCAGGTTTCCTTGCCTCACTGCATATAAAGATGAGGAGGCAGGCCTCATTACCATGCGTCCTATCCCTTAAGGGACGAAACAATCGGGGGTACGTGCTGAGAAGCCCAGATCAGATTGACTTACGGGGACTTGTACCACCATAATGACACCGACCTTTTCCCTTCACCACCCGTCATAATTATACCATAACTGCTTGACATTTTCATCATCGGGGGTGAATATATTTATTCATGGACGATTGACTTAAGATTTCCGGTTTGGTTTTCGCATCACCCAGGGTGGCGCTTCGCTGACCCTGGGCTAGATTGTTTTTCCCCTACGGGGAAATGGGTTTCGCCAACCGGGACGAGGTGATTTGCCTTGAAAATTCATTGCCGGGGCTAAGCTCACCATTGACCAGGCCACCATCCTAATACCCCGGAGGGGTTACCCAATTTAGCCCAGGGTCAGCGAAGCGCCACCCTGGGGATATGGTTACAATACGCACGGCACCTTAAGTCAATGACATTGGACCACAATTAGCAATGAAGCAAAATCATGATGGAAAATGAGCGAACACATACTGAAAACGGCCAAGAGAATTTGGCAAAGGCCGGCCAAGAGAACGGGAAGGAGAAATGGACCTCACCCGTAATCGTCCCCTTATCATGTTCGCTGACCAGCTATAATCCATCTTCTGGTAGTGATGGGGGCACGGCAGATAGTCAACATAGCTGACCATGGCCGGCCGACAAAAAGTGTGGATCTTATCTATGCCTGAAGGTCAATTATTTGGAGCCGACTCCACCGTCTGCCGAGAGGAAGGTTTGCTCGCCGGTGAAATGGCTGGAGAGACGGTGATGATGAGTATCGAAAAAGGTGAGTACTACGCACTTGATCCCGTGGCCGGCCGCATCTGGCGTCTAATTGAAAATTTTCTTAACTTGATCCAGATCAGGCGGAGTTTTTCGCGTTACGGACAAATGAAAGATATTGATGCCGGAAAGCTTTGAATATCCGAAACGTTACAGAGCGTTTGGAATTAACATTTCGTCTTCCATGTCATGCCCCCAGTTTTTGCCCGGCTCAGGGCCTCCACACGTATTCTTCCGATATGGAGACGTCCCCTTAAGCCTCTCTAACGCCCTAGAGACATCTCCCACCAGGCAGGTAACCAAAGAACGGGTGCTCTTCTTTAGCGAGGATATCGGCAGATATCTGGTTTCGGAAGGCCGGGAAATCTTGATCCACAGAGATCAAAATGCCGAATCGGCTGTGCTTCGGGTTCGCCTGCTCGGATCGCCTTTAGGCGGGTTGCTCCACCAGCGGAAAATGTTTCCCTTGCACGGTAATGCCATGGTGCAGAACGACACCGGCTTGATAATTTTAGGCGATAAAGGGAGCGGTAAAACGACCCTGGCCGCGGCATTATTCATGCGCGGTTGGCACATCATGGCCGACGACATCTGTGTGGTAACCTTTCAAGACCAAGGGTTGCCTTTCGTTCATCCCGGTGCAATCCATTTAAAGATTCGAGAGACCACCGCGCATATGATCGGAGCGTCCATTGCCGATCTAATCCCGGTGCCCGGCATCCAAGACCGTAAATTCTGGTTGGCGCCGGAAAATCACATTTGCCGGCACAAGGCCCGGCTGGCCCTGATCCTGGTGCTCGCAACCGAAACCAGGCCGGATTATTCGATCACTCCCATCACTAGAATGGATACTCTGGACCAGTTGTATCGGCACACTTACCGGAGAAGGCTGATCAACTATTTTGGCAACAGGCTCGACTTTCTTTGTTTTGCCAACGCAATGGCTTCAAAAGTGCCGGCATTCATGATTTCCCTGACACAAGATGGCTTTCTGTTTGAAAGAATCGCCGACGATATCCTGCGGTATGTCCAAAATACACCTGCCCGGACACCCGTTCCCATGATCCGAACGGCAGCCACAGTGCCGCCCGTGGAGATGATAAATTTAGGTGAAGAGACGTGAGCGCCATCTGTGGAATATTCAATCGGGACAGCCAACCCCTTGAGCCGGATGCCCTGAAGGCTATGATGGCCGCTTTATCACACCTGGGTAAAGACGGTTCTCACATCTGGTCTAATGAACATGTGGGACTAGGTTTGCAGATGCTGCATATCACTCCGGAATCAGTTCATGAGAACCTGCAGTTCAAGGACCATTTCAATAAAACGGTAATCGCGGCCAACGCCCGCATCGACAACCGGGAAGAGATATTCTCCAGGTTGCACATCCCCCCGGCCCGGGGCTCAGACATGCCGGACAGCCGGCTCATCCTGCTGGCGTATGAACGATGGGGTGAAGCGTGTCCCGAATATCTGGAGGGGAGTTACACCTTCGTTATCTGGGATGAACGAAATCAGCGGCTTGTTTGCGCGGTGGACGCGCTGGGCAGCAAAAGTCTTTACCTTTACTGTACACCGAAAATGCTGGCCTTCTCCTCCGATATCAAAGGCATTTTAGCCCACCCCTATTTGTCCTTTCGACTTGACGATGTGGGATTGGCCCAAGTCGCCTTTCTGCCCAAATATTTACGGGACCTTGAAGCTACCTGTTTTGATGGTGTCAGGCTCATGCCGGCGGCCACCACTTTAACCATTACCGCCGACGCCATCAGAAAAAGGAAATATTGGGCACCAGATCCGGATCGTGAAATAATTTTGAAATCGGAGGGCGAGTACATTGACCAGTTTAGGGACCTGTTCTTCGACGCAGTTCGGGGTTGCTTGAGATCCCGGTTCCCGATCGCCTCGTTATTGAGCGGGGGACTTGACTCGTCTTCCATCGCTTGTGTTGCGGCCCGATTGCTCCGGGAAAAAGGGCAACGCTTAACAGCCATCGCCTCGGTGCTGCCTGAAGGATACTCGGGACCGGAAAGAGATGAGCGCCAATATATAGACATTGTCAAGAATCAGGAAAAGATACCCGTCCGCTATGTCCATCCGCCTCTGTCAGGGCTCTATATGTATATCCAGAAGGCGGTAGAGCAAAGTGGAGACCCGCGGCTTAATAACTACTTCTATATGTATTCGGCATTCCAGGACGCTGTCCAGGAAGATGGGGTTCGGGTGACCCTCTGCGGCAGCAAAGGAGAACTCGGTCCTTCCACTCACGGTGACGCATATTTCGCGGAGCTTGCCGTCACGGGCAAATGGATCAAACTGGCCGCCGCACTGCGGGAAATGGCCAAAGTGGAAGACAGATCGTATCTCAGGCTGTTATGGGGACAAGTTGCTAAGCCGCTGTTGCCGGATCGCATCGCCGTATGGCATGCCCGCATAAAGGGGATCGGCCCCGTATCTTTTGAAGAGAGTCTCGTGGCTCAACCGGAGTTCTTTGCTCAAGCTATGGGCAAAGTGGGTATTACCCTTCCGGAGTTTCTCTATTTCCCGGACCAGGCCATCCCAAATGCAAGGCGGCAGATGTGCCTGGTCATTATGAACACCAGTATCCCAGGTTCGTGGAACACCCGCCCTGAAGAGCAGGAAGTGAGGTCTCCGTTTGCCAACAAGCGGCTGATCGAGTTTTGCCTGGCCACGCCTGGCGACATGAAGATACGCCATGGCTGGAAGCGATATCTTATCCGGGCCGGAATGGCAGGCATTCTTCCTTCCGAAATTCAGTGGCGTAAGACAAAGGGACCATTTTCACCGGATTTTTTCAGAAGGCTTCGGCATTCCCGGCAGGAGGCCTTGGATATCTTGCGTGATTTTGAATCGGACTCCGGTCTCTGGGATTTTGTCAGAACCTATGTTGACGTAAAAAAGGTAAAAAAGTACGCCCGGTCAGCCTCTCCCCCCGAAACATGGGAGGGGTGGCGTGGCTTCGATCCGACCTGGCTGATGGTGATGAGAGGGATCAACGTGCTCTTTTTCCTGAAGTGGGCCAGAGAGGAACTGGCTGCACCTAAGAAGGTAATGCCGTGAAAGCATCTACAACACTGACTCAAGACAATGTGATCGTCCATGCCGCCGGTGTTTACTCGGCTGTGCTGGACGGGACGCTTCTTATTGCGCCGCATTACGGCGGACAGGGGCATTGCCTGGATCCCGTCGGCCGGATTATCTGGGAAAACATCGCCGAGCCACGGTCCATCAGCAGCCTGTGCCTCTGGCTGGGCGAAAGATATGCTGTGGATATGGAGATCTGTGTGAAAGACGTGATGGATTTCCTATCGGACTTGCTGGCCAGGGGAATGATCGTAATTGTAAGCCGGACTCCTTGACGTGTGTCTGCAGGTGAGGCTAAAGAAAAGTCGTTAAAGCTGCGATTCTCTTTTTTTCAAGTGCCCGGTACAGGGGGATGAGATAGTTTTCAGCCAGTTCCAGCACCATAGGAGAGGCAAGGCGCCGCTTCCGGTCCGTGTCCGGCACAAAAAGCTCACCTGGCTTTTTTGAATGCCGGCCGAGAATATCCCGACATTCCTCCTGGATGTCACAACTCAGGAAGTCTCGGGCAAGATCGATCCCAGCCTGTGGTAATTCCGTATAATTGATTAATTTTAAAGAGCCGTCCGCCTGTTCCAGCATATGGCGGAAGATCCGTTCCAGGTACCGGCAGGCAAGCTGTTCAATGCTTAAGTTTTTCAGCTCCTTTTTTAAATGGGGCAGTATGTGGCTGAGGATTTCAGCCCCATTTTCATATAACCATGTCGCGGGTTCCGTGACGAGCGAGACCAGGATTTCAACCGGATCACGGTATAGAAACACGCAGGGCGTATCAGGGAATGCCGCCTTAAGAGCCTCTATGTGAAAATTGCACGCACTGGCGAATTTAAAGACCAGTTTTTTTTGTCCGGACGGGGCCCCAAGGCCATAGGCGCCGATAAGGGAACGAATCAGATCGGACTTCAACTCAAGCTCCCGAGACGATGGAAGGTTCAAAAGCAGAGTAATGACCGATCTGGGTTCAATGAACACGCGATTTGCGCCATGTGATTCGATCATGCGCGCCAACAGGGTCGAACCACAGCGGGTGGCATGAAAAATGAACAAGGCTGGCGCCAGGGCCTTGAACTTAGCCCCAAATTCGGCCAGGGCCAGAAGAGGAGTAAAGCTGCGCCCGCCTATTTGCGCTACGGCGTTTTTTTCTCGGAGCTCCTTCATAAATGGAGTATCTGTTAACGCATCCCCGGTTTC
Source organism: Deltaproteobacteria bacterium (assembly GCA_015233285.1). The sequence continues at coordinate 19,127 of JADFYA010000014.1, forward strand.
CGGTAGGCCCCATTCTATCAAAAATCGTTCACCCACGGAGAAAAGCCTGATGGGAAAAGGGAGAATGTCATTAGAAGCATACGGGTGGCTAATGATTTTCATTAGATGATTCCTGATATTAACAGATCGTTATGGTCTATCTGCTGCTTTAGTCCTGAGGTGGAATTTAATTCTGAAACAATTACGACCGTTTGATATCTATCTTCCCACCCTAAAGGAGTAGCCAAGTGCCGGCTTTTGAAGCTAATCTCGCCTCGTTGATTCATCCGGTTTCGGTTGAGGAGTTTTTTAGTGGCTATTGGGGCAAGAAACCCCTGTACGTCCCCCGCAGCAACCGCGGTTACTATCAGACGCTTTTTTCCACTCATGATATCCACGATATTTTGCGATTCTCCGCACCCCTTGAAGGGTGGAATGACAAAGTTAAAATGGCCATCAAGTATAGGATGGTCCCCCAGGAGGTTCTCTTTGACCGGGACGCTCCCGGATTTAATTATCGCATGATAGCCAAGAGCGTGAACGCTGTTTCTCTGGTGCTGAATCATATCCAGGACGACAGTAATAGAATCCTCCACCTGACAAAACGACTAGGACAGGATCTGCAGGGCCGGATATCAGGCCAGGTGAATGTCAACGCCTATCTTTCTCCGGGAAGATCCTACATAGGTTGCCACCGCGACACCCATGACGAATTCAATATTCAGGTGGAAGGAAGCAAGAGATGGCAGGTATATGAGCCGGATGTGCGCGTCCCATACTTCGGCATGCCGATGGATAGCGGTCTTGACCCGAAAACCGGGAGGCCCGCCATCTACGACAAAGAACCTATCATGGACATTGTCCCTAATCAAGGCGAATTTCTGTATATGCCGAGAGGATTCTGGCATAATCCGGTCAATAGCGATGCAGAGTCTTCCTTGGGGTTGACCATTGGGGTTCACCCCCTCTGCTGGTTGGATGTGCTCATCCTTGCCTTAAAGGCCGAGGCGGCCGGCTGCGAAAATTTCCGCGAGACCGTTCCGGTTGGATTGGCGCTGGATAGCCCGGCTCAGGCCGTGATACCTGATGCTCTCCTTGACCTGTATGGCAAAATGCGAGACCGGATATCTCTGCCCAATATTGTTTCTGAACTGCCGCGGGAAACGTCAAAGGCAGGACCACGCCCAGAGGAGATTCGATTTCCATCGGTGGAAGATCTGGAAAACCTCTGCTTCGAGTCTAAACTCAGACGACTTGAGGCGGAATCTTGGGTAGTGGAACAAAGCTATGGTTTTCTGAAGCTGAGAGTCGGCCAGAGAGAGATCGGCTTGCGTATGGAATTGAAACCGATCATGGATTACATCTGTGAGTCAGCCATGTTTACCCCTGTGGAGCTCCCCGGCGATCTGTCTGCCGAAGAAAGGATTCGGCTCTGCCGTTTTTTGTTAAACTTTTGGCCGATTATCTTCGCCTCACGGGCTTCGGCATCCTGATTGTTTATCATCTGGTGTTCCTCCGGACCCCTGAATAAATTAGGGCTGGAGTAAAAATATTGGGGGGTTATTTTTCCGGATGGTCT
>JADFYA010000150.1 GCA_015233285.1 Deltaproteobacteria bacterium
CATTGACTCCCGCCTGAAGAGATTTTCGAAGGTCGGTCTCAACTCCGACCCGGTCTGAAGGGTCAAGAGAAGCTTCATTCACTGACTCATCTCCGGCGGATGGATTTCCGGCGTCTTTTGATATCTCCGGGGCCGGTCGGATGATCGGGATGGGGACGCATCCAACTTTCTGAATCTCTATGGATGGTCTATAGGATGCTTGAACAACGGGTGTCTTAAGCACCTTTGTATAAATGTGTTCAGACCTGGCCAGGCCATGCTTGGGAAAAGAGTGACGGTAAACAATCAAGGCGCCGAAACAGAACAGCAATATCAAAATAGATAACAATTGCTTGTTAAGATCCCGTCTTCCTGGTCCGGGAGTCGGTCGGTTGATTATCCTTTTATAGGTCGAACTCAATTTACTCAGGGAAGGCGACATGTCGTTACTCCTTTTTGCTTCAGTATTGAATAATAGGCTCACAAATACCAGGAAGCAATTTCGGGACCAACATGTCGAAGAATCGCTACGGCAAATTTATTTTAGATATAGTTTGGGGAGTTAGACTTGAACCTGGGGCAGGCTGCCGGGAGGGGATGATGGCCGGGGGGACACATCCGATCGTCAGAAAATTGACTGAGTCATTGTCTGAACTGTGATTAAGCTGATTAAATGATTGTGCTATGATGTTTGTGGGTATAAGGGCGAGGCATGCCTCGCCCCTACAGGTGAATTTGCCCATGGCCTACCCGGTAGTCCGGCCCGGCCTGCTCTCTCTACGGGGTCGTCTTATCCCGGTAGACCAGGATAGGCCGCGTCGTCAACCTGGCGATGTTCAGGGCCTCATCGCTGATCAACTTCAAATGCTTCGGCGGCTGGTGACTATACGCGCCCAGCACGATCAGATCGTACCTTTCGGTGGCCACTTCTTTGAGGATTTCATCGACAAAGTCCCCCTTGGTGGATTTGGCCACCGGAACATGGTCTAACTTGCGCAGGGTTTGCTCGCCCTTGTACAGGCAGGACTTGGCCACGCCGTCGCTTTCGGCTCTGACGTTTTCCTGAACGTGCATCACGGTAATCTGGGGCTTCTTCTTGGCCAGCAGGCCGGCAATGAATTCCAGCGCCCCCTGGTCGCATTCCGAGCCGCGATAGGCCACCAGAACTCGATTGATCGGCCGGTAATTCCGGACAATCAGGACCGGCTGGCAGGCATGATGAAGAATCTTGGCATGAACCGTCCCCAGGACGAAGCCGCGCAGCGATGACCGGCCATGGGCGCCTAAGACAATCATGTCATATCCCTCGGAATTGGCGATATGCAAGATCTCATCGGCCGGTTCACCGGTGGCGATGCGCGGCCAACAAGGCACCTTACCGGTTTCGCAGACATTGCATGAACTCAGGACCTGCTCGCCCACCGCGTCGGCTTCCGCCTCGATCCAGGCCTTGACCTGGTCTTTGGCCACAAAGGGCATGTACAGGGTTTCCGGGCCGAGATCGGCTTCATCCGGTTTGACATAAAGCGCATCCACCACCTTGGCGTCAAAATGCTCCAACAAATGACAGGTATATTGCAGCGCGACCTGAGACGCCTCACTTTTATCCACGGCTACTAAGACCTTCATCGTCATCACCCCTTAGTCATGGTATCCAACAACCAGCAACGAGTAACCGGCAACGAGTAACGGGCAACGAGCAACCAGCAACCAGCGTTACTAAGACCTTCATCGTCATCACCCCTTAGTCATGATCATTCTGTGCCTAGCGCAAGACCAGCACCGAAGATTGGCAGGTACTTAAGAATCTGTCCATCCAGTCTTTCGGGAAGAGCACGGACAGCAGCGACTTTTTTCCCATCCAGAAAGCCAGTAAGTCATCGTCGGTTTCTTTGGCGATGACCGCTTCAAATTCCTTCATTTCGGCCAGCCGGTTTTTGACCGAAATGCCCCGGTCGCTGAAATAATCGCCCACCTCGATCAGTTTGGTATATTCGACCTGTTTGGCCGCGCCGTCTTTGGTCAGGCCGACGAGTTCCAGCCGGGCCTGATGGATCGTGGCCATCTGGTTAATCATTTCCAGAGAATCCTGACTGACGGTCGAGTCCTCGATACAGGCCATAATTCTTTTGATCGGCTTGTCCTCCTTGACCAGCAGGACGGAGCAATCGGCGTTGCCGACAACGGCTTGCGGCACATCGGCCGGGTCCTGCCATAGGCACTGGCTTCCCTTGCTGCATCCCAGCACAATCAGGTCGCTGCCTTCCTTTTTGGCCTCATTGAGGATCTCGTTGGCCGGGTGGCCGGCCCGAAGACGTATTTTCAAATCCTTCCTGGCCCCTCGGTACACCTTCATCTCTTCCCACAGCCCGGATTTAACCATTTTCCATTCATAGCTGAATCGTTCCTGGGCATAGGGTGACCCCGCCTGACCCAACTCATCGTCAAACTCCTGGCGATAGCGGTGCAGGGCTTTAATCAGGGCATGATTTGAAGGCAAGGGGATGTCCACATCCTTGGAGGCCGACGTGGGGGCCACCCCCAAGATAGTGACATCCGCCCAGGTATTCCGGGCCAGCTCGATAACCTTTTTGAGGGCATAGGCACTATAGGGGCGATCATCCCCGGCAAACAAAATCTTCATGATGCTTTCCCTTTCAACATCTAGCTCTGTGATTGTCGTCGGTTGGCTTCAGCCTTACGGACCACGTCCAGAATTTCGCCCAGCTTAAACGGCTTGGCAATGAAGTCGAAGACGCCCTTCTGATATGATTCACGGGCCGTTTCCATGGTGGCGAAACCGGTAATGACGATGACCTCGGTGTCCGGAGTACGTTTTTTGACCTCGGTCAGAAAGGCCATCCCGTCCAAACCTTCCATTTTGAGATCGGTAATCACCAGATCGAAGGTCTTTTCCGTCAACCGGTGCATCGCCTCCATGCTTCTGGTAAATGTTTCCACCACATAACCAGCTTTTTCGAGGGCCGGTTTCAGGCGCTTGCAAACAATAGGTTCGTCGTCTAAAATTAGAATCTGAGTCTTGTTATCCATTTCCATGGCTTAGCTCTCCTCTTGTTCTGACCTATGTTTTATATCCGCCGCCCGTTGCAAAAAATCATCTAGATGTTGGCCGATATATTCATCACTGTGCATTTGAATATCCAGTTGCCGGGTATAAGCTACCAAGCATCCTAAAAGCCGCATTTTTTCCATCATTAAGGGTCGGTCGAGTTTCTTGATTCGGCCCACCACCAGGTCACCCCGGATTTCCACGCGGAAGTTGAACTGCTCCAGCACTTCCCCGATGAACTTGGCCCGGCGCGATCTGCGGCTGACGTCGGTGACCCCGCCCAGAAAGCGGAAATAGGCGTAATTATCATTAAGTTTATCCGATATATAAGCATCAATAATATTGAAGTGATACCCCAATTTTAGGCTGAGATCCAGGTATTCCTTGGACACGACCGCCAGGTTTCGGCCCAGGTAGCGCGGGGAACCGGTCGTGGTCGAAAAAGTCCTGGTCAGGCTGGACATGAAGCTGCCGAAATCTACGGAAACAGGATCGTTGCTCCACATCCCCGGTTGCATTAAACCTTCTAGAAAAGCCTGCATGGGCACGGAGGTGATATCCTCAGGCCGGATGTCGTAACCGGCCGTTTTGGCCCGAATGCCCTCGCCGATATCTATGACGAACAGGCCAAGGGGAATGTCGAACTTGAGCCGCTTGGTCGAAATGTCGCTGGTCCCGATCCGGTCACCGGATTGAACCAGTTCTTCAACGGCTTTTTCGTGGATGAACCGGATGATGTCGTGGAGGGTCAGACATCCGGCTGGGTTGAAATTATTATCATGCGGGTCAACCAGATTCAGTGGGCTGATTTTCCTTAGTATCCGGCGCAGAAGCCGATATTCGTAAGATTCTTCAAAAACATCTTCCGAAGTGAACTCATGGTAGCACAGCTCGCGGACTCGTCCGGCATAAACCCGGTTCTGCGTCGCATCCAGGGTAATCTCGTCGCCGGTCTTAAACACCTGAGTCGCCATCTTGGTATTGACGATCGTCGGCACCCGAAATTCCCGGGCGATCGTGGCCATGTGGCCCATGGGCGAACCGACGTCGGTTAATATCCCGTGCACCTTGCGCATGACCCCGGCCAGCCGGGGTGAGGTGTGCCTGGTGACCAGAATGGACCCGTGGGGCACGCGTGACAAATCCGCATTATCGCCCAGGACGAACACCTGACCCGCGACCACCCCGCGCTGGACGACCACGCCCTGGTCATGCATCAATAGCGGATAATTATCCACGGCATTGGGGATATCATCCATCGAGCAACCGGGCCGGCGCACAATATTCAGCGGACGAGTCTGCAGAATCACAAAATTGCCGTTCTGATTCAGGGACCATTCAATATCTTGCGGCCTTTTGAAATAGCGTTCAATCGAGAGGGCCATTTCGGCCAGTTTCTCCAACTGATCCGAGGTCAGGCACGGCCGGTTGGCCATGTCGTCAGAAACCGGAACATACTTTGTGCCACCTTCCGGGGCGGCAATCATCATGGTTGGTTTGTGGACCACGGTCAGTTCACACAGGGCATGGGGCGGCGTCCGGCAGACTATGTATTGATCCACATGGGCATCGCCTTTCACCACAGGCACGCCCAGGCCCCAGGTGGCGCTGATCATCAGGTTGTCTTCTTCCGGGGAGGCCAGATCCATGGTATAGACCACCCCGCTGACCTTAGCCCGGACCATCGTCTGGCAGGCCACGGCCATGGCCAGCTCATGCATTTGAAACCCCTTCTGGCTCTGGTATGCCAGGGCGGTTCGGGAATAGGCTCCCGCTAAGACCTTCTTATAACTTTCCGGAAGTTGCGCCACCGGGACATTTAAGTAGGTTTTATATTGCCCGGCAAAACTATGGACGCCATCTTCCCCCCAGGCACTGCTGCGGACCGCTAATAACAGCGGCTCATCATGATACTTTTTCTGAAGCACTTCGACGGCTTTTTCTATCTGCTGGATCAGTTCCGGTGGAAATTTCCCGTTCAGCAAGCACGCCTCGACCGCCTCGGCCATCTGTTCGGTGGATGCTTCATCCTCGGGATCCCATGCGGTGAACAGGTTTTGGAGTTGATCATACAGTTGATTCCATTCCAGAAAAGCTCGAAAAGCGCTAGTTGTAACCGCAAATCCGTCCGGCGTGGTCAGTTCCAAAACATTCTTGACGTCGGCCAGGTTGGCATTTTTATTTCCAACCAGCTCATTCATGTCCTGACTGAGCCCGGCATATGGAATCACTGCGTCGCCTCGCGGCAGAATCCACTTGCCGGTCAGATCTTGTTGAATCTTCTCATTGATATTTTCAAACCGGTTAAACAGCTTATCGTATTTCCGGGGAGCCAGGGCATTGAGATCAAAAATCAGGCTGTGCACCTGGGCTTTTAGCTGCTCATACACCGACAAGATGTACTGCCGGTCAAAGATATACTCCCCGCTCAGCTTATCCCCCATATCGGCGATCAGCTCCAGGGCCTCGTTATTAGACGTCAAAATGTCCTGAAACTTCTTGAATAACTTGCCGAAAGAATATTCCGTCTCCCTCTGGTGAACCTGCCGGGAAAAACTCCTGAGCCACAAATCCTGAAACTTATGGACAAGCCTGGTCAGGAAATGGTCTGTTTCTTTTTGGCGGCCCCGCCGTATTAAAGTTTCCAGGAACTGATGCAATCGCATAACCTTGCCTTATAAGACCGCCATCCCAAAGGGGGAATGTTAATTCGGTAAAGCCGCCGACCCGTCAACTGTCCGGTGCCCCGGCCGGAGGAGATTCACGAATCTCTAATGGGCACCTTTGCTGCGTCCAAAAATCAGCCCGGTAAAGAGACCGGCGATGATGGCGATGAGAGTGGCCAGGATGCCGTAGAGGGTGCCGTGATTGAAGGCCATGTCAGCCAGGAGCGATGGAAAGCCTTCCAGCTTGACTACCAAAGGTTGTTCGGCTTTGGCCACAATGTCTCCGTGCTTAACCGCATAGACTTCAATGACATACTTGCCTGGCGGAAATTTGGCCGGAATAGCCGGGTTGGCATCGAAGTTCTTTTGGACTCCGCTATCCATGGCGTACCGAATCCCCGCCGTCACCGCATAAAGTCCTTCTTTTTCTTTGAGCCTCAAAAATTCCTTGATCAAGAAATCCCGATCCGGGGTCTCCGGCTTAATCACGGTGCGATGGGACAAAGCCGGCAATCCCAGTTGATAAACCGGCGCGGCGTCTTTCCTGGTTTCCAGCAAGTCTTCAAAAGTCTTGGACGTGGCCATCAGAAAGGCGCTGGGCACGGACTCAAAGGTCAGGCTGGTCCGATTCATCCACAGGATGCCGAAGACTTTTTCTTTTCTTTTCATGTTAACGGTGCTTTGCTCGCCCATAATTCGGATGACGGCCTCGCAGTCGGATGGGAGCACCCCTTTTATTGATAATGTTGTTCCATCATAGAAGGCCCCAATGCCGATTGTATCCGGAGATACCTTGAACAAAATAGGATCATTAGCCCGGACAATTCCAGTTTGAACCAGTATACCGACTAAGGCCGTAATTATCATCAAATATTTTCTGTTCATTTTTTAATGTCCTCCCATGTAGGCCAGCTTGATGTCGGGAGGAAGCAACAGATCGACCAGCATCTTGACCATCATCAGCAGGACCAGGGAAGCCAGGAGAATCTTTAATTGATCTGCTTTTAGTTTGTTGTTCAGTTTAGCCCCGAACTGGGCCCCCAGACTCGACCCGACGAGCAGAACCAGGGCCAGGACAAAATCCACGGTGTGATTGGTCCGGGCCTGCATGATGGTCACATTCACGCAGGTGAACAGAATCTGGAAGAGACTTGTGCCCACGACCACGTGCATGGGCATCCGCAACAGATAAACCATGACCGGAACCATAATGAAGCCGCCGCCCACCCCCATAATCGCGGCCAGGACGCCGACCACCGAACCGAGGAACAAGGGCATGAGGATGGAGAGTTTGCCGCCTGATTTCTCAAACATCATTTGCCAGGGCAATTTTTGAACCAGCAGAGCGTATTTTGAAGGTTTCGATTTCGGCCTGGGCGACAATCTTTGGGGCTTATTTCTCATCGCCTGAAGGCTTTCCTGAAACATATAAATCCCGATAAACCCCAAGACCAGGACATAAGTGACAGAAATGAGAAAGTCGGCATTGCCCAGGGCCCGCAAGACCTTAATGAGCTGAACTCCAATGGTGCCGCCGATGACGCCCCCGATCAGCAACAACAGCCCCATTTTTATGTCCACATTACCAATCCGAAAATGAGCGATGGTGCCGGAAGTGGACGCACCCACGATCTGGTTTGAATCCGACGCGGCCGCGACCGTTGGCGGGATCCCGATCATGATCAGCAGCGGGGTCATCAAAAAGCCGCCTCCTACCCCAAAGATACCCGATAGGAGTCCCACGATGCCGCCCATTCCAAACACTAGCAATATGTTTACGCTGTTACCCGCAATGGGTAGGTAAAGATTCCATGGTAGGGTCATGTCTTCTCTGTCCTCCTCAATGATGATTAGTTCCGTAATCCCAGGCCTGTCGGCTGTTATCACCTCGTCCAATTTTGTCTAAAATTATTATTGTATTATCCGTGGTGCTCATCTTCGCGGTAAGTCCCGGCCCCGGCCGGATGAGCACATGGCCGGAAGTCTTGCTTTGAATTATGGCAAGTTTTATGCCAGCCTCCGGTTATGGATGGCAAATCAAATATTATTAATTAGTTACAAGATGCACAACCAAGATTTGACCCAAGTCGAAAGGAGGAACGCGGATTTTCAGGAGGGTGGTCCGTTTCAATCTGGAACGAAATTCAGGGGATCATCTGAGGAACAGGCAGAAAATAAGGCGGGATCTATCGTTTCATTTTGGAATGGAGATTCAAATTGAATCAGGCCGTTCAGTGAGGTTGTCCAGGCCGTGTTTCTTAAGCTTCCGCCACAGTGTGGTCCGCGGCAGGCCAAGCACTTTGGCCGTGATATTTTTGTTGTAGTTCGATTTCTTCAGGACCGCGGCAATATAGCGTTTTTCTATCTCTTCCAACGTGTCCGGCTCGGAATCGGCCAGGGAATTGAATTCCAGCTTTTGCATATCCGGCGGCAGATCACCCGGCTGGAGCCGGTCGTCGTCGGCCAGGGCCACGGCCCGTTCGATGATATTTTTCAGCTCCCGGACATTCCCCGGAAAATCATAATTCATCAGGATGGCCAGGGTGGCCGGCGCAATCCCTTTGACCTTTTTCCCAAAGGC
>JADFYA010000151.1 GCA_015233285.1 Deltaproteobacteria bacterium
GGCCGATATCCATTAAAAAACGGAGTGTGCCGGCCACCTTCCTCTTTGGTCAGAACGTAGGCTTCGGCTTTGAACTTGGTATGGGGAGTAATTGATCCCGGCTTGGCTACGACCTGGCCGCGTTCCACTTCTTCCCGTTTCAGACCACGGCACAGAAGCCCCACGTTGTCGCCCGCAATACCTTGATCCAGTGTCTTCCGAAACATCTCCACGCCGGTACAGACAGTCTTGTGGGTCGGCTTGACCCCGACGATCTCGACATCGTCACCCACTTTGATAATGCCCCGCTCAACGCGACCGGTGACCACCGTACCTCGACCGGAAATGGAGAACACATCTTCGATCGGCATTAAGAACGGTTTGTCCGTATCACGAATCGGCTCAGGAACAAAACTGTCCACGGCAGCCATCAAATCAAGAATGGGCTTGCAATTCTCACAGGCCCCTTTTCCGCATCCACACTGAAGGGCCTTTAGGGCTGATCCACGAATAATCGGGGTGTCGTCACCGGGAAACTCATATTTGTCCAAGAGTTCCCGCAGCTCCAATTCCACCAACTCGATCAATTCGGCATCGTCCACCATGTCCACCTTGTTCAAAAAAACCACTATGCTGGGCACGCCAACCTGCCGGGCCAGCAAAATGTGTTCTCTCGTCTGCGGCATGGGGCCGTCATCGGCGCCGACCACCAGGATCGCCCCATCCATCTGGGCCGCACCGGTGATCATGTTCTTAATGTAGTCAGCGTGACCGGGGCAGTCCACGTGGGCATAGTGACGATTCTTAGTCTGATACTCCACATGGGCCGTGGCGATGGTGATCCCTCGCTCTTTTTCCTCGGGGGCCTTGTCTATCTGATCGAAGGCAATGTATTCCGCCCCGCCGCTTTTGGATAAGCATAGCGTAATGGCCGAGGTCAACGTTGTCTTGCCATGATCTATATGGCCAATCGTCCCGACGTTGACATGCGGTTTGTTTCTCTCGAATTTCTTCTTAGCCATAACCTGTCCTCCTCAAAATCAATTCGCCGTATTAGGCGGCCCTTGGCGACCGCATTGGAGTGCCGGGACTGTTCGATTTTACTTTTTTTTTAGCCACTAGCTGCGGGATTGATCCGGTCACCGATGGTGACCGCCATCTCACCCCGTTGCTGAAGTTACCAGCGATAGTGGGCAAAAGCCTTGTTTGCTTCAGCCATCTTGTGGGTGTCTTCCTTTTTCTTGACCGATGCCCCGCGATTATTAAAGGCATCCAGAAACTCGGCGGCCAGTTTAGCCTCCATGGTCTTTTCCGACCGTTTCTCGGCGTGCCCGATAATCCACCGGATGGACAAGGCACGGCGCCGTTCGGGTCTGACCTCTACCGGGACTTGATAGGTAGAGCCTCCCACTCGACGGGACTTGACTTCAATCATCGGTTTTACATTTTCCAGAGCTTTCTCAAAGACCTTGACCGGATCTTCTTTGGCTCTCTTTTCGATGATCTCGAAAGAATTATACAAGATGGACTCGGCGATGCTCTTTTTACCATTTCGCATGATGCCGTTGATAAACTTGGCCACCAACTTATTGTGGTATTTGGGGTCCGGTAGTATATCTCTTTTGGCAACAACTCTTCGGCGTGGCATGTTTCCCTCGGCTGTTACGTTTCGATAGGAGAAAGATTATGCTATTTTGGGCGCTTTGCCCCGTACTTGGAGCGGCCCTGGCGGCGATCCTGAACCCCGACGGAGTCGAGAGTGCCTCTAATAACGTGATACCTGACCCCCGGGAGGTCCTTGACCCGGCCGCCTCTGATAAGGACAACCGAGTGTTCCTGAAGATTGTGACCGATGCCGGGTATGTAAGTAGTCACTTCCATGCCGTTGGTCAGCCGGACCCTGGCTACCTTCCTCAATGCGGAGTTAGGCTTTTTGGGCGTCGTGGTGTATACTCTGATACATACCCCACGCTTTTGAGGGCAGGCTTTCATGGCCGGGGTGTTGGTTTTCTTCTTTACCTCTATACGGCACTTTTGGATCAGTTGATTTATTGTTGGCATTCTATTTAGACCTCTTCAAGCGGAACGTGACTGTTGCGTTCTGAAGTAAAAAAATATATGCTTACACCACGGTGGTCTGTCTGTCAAGAAGTTTTTTCATCTAAATGTAACTTCTTTGCTACAGTTGCACTTCGCCTACATCTCGCCCCTCTAAAGGGACCGCCATCAATACTTGGCCTTGGCGATGATCTGCTCTGATTCCAGAATCTTAGGCCCTCGATACTTGGCCATCCCGGTCCCCGCAGGGACTAACCGGCCCATAATTACATTTTCTTTCAGACCACGTAGCCAGTCCACCTTTCCGGCGATAGCCGCCTCGGTCAATACCTTGGTCGTCTCTTGGAAAGACGCGGCTGAAATAAAGCTCTCCGTGCTCAAGGACGCCTTGGTTATGCCTAACAGCATTGGTTCACCTTCAGCCGGTTGACCGCCCTTTTCCACGATGCTTCGATTCTCTCTGTCAAAATGCAGCTTCTCGACCTGTTCCCCAACCATAAAGGTCGTGTCGCCGGACTTAATGATTCTGATGCGGCGAAGCATTTGGCGAACAATAACTTCGATGTGCTTGTCGTTTATTTTGACGCCCTGTAAGCGGTAGACCTCCTGGACTTCATCCACCAGGAACTTAGCCAGCTCCTTGACGCCTTTGACGGCCAGAATGTCATGCGGGTTGGGGGACCCATCCATCAAGGGCTCGCCGGACTTGACCACATCGCCCTCATGGACGCTGACGTGCTTGCCCTTGGGGATCAAGTATTCTCTGGGTTCACCCACCTCAGGCGTGACCACGACCTTACGTTTTCCCTTGGTGTGCTTGCTGAAAGAGACACGTCCGTCGATCTCGCTGATTATAGCGAATTCTTTTGGCTTTCTAACCTCAAAAAGCTCGGCCACACGGGGTAGACCACCGGTGATATCTTTTGTTTTGGTCGTTTCCCGCGGGATCTTGGCCAACACGTCTCCGGCCATGACCATGTCGCCTTCGTTGGTCATGATGATGGCGCCCACCGGAAGGAGATACCTGGCCATTGTTTCCGACTCCGGGAGCCGCATGGTTTTACCGGATTCGTCTTTTATGGAGACTCTGGGCCGCACTTCAGTGTCTTTAAACTCAACGACCACCTTGCTGGACTTGCCGGTAACCAGGTCGACCTTTTCTTGCATGGTCTTCCCTTCCATGATGTCCCCAAATTTGACCCGGCCCGAGGACTCTGTCAAAATCGGGATAGTGAAGGGATCCCATTCGGCGATGAGTTGATCCTTCGTCACCACTTCATCTTCTTTAACCCGGAGATGGGCCCCGTAAATAATGGGGTACCTCTCCCGCTCATGGCCTTCCTGATCCAAAATGTTGACCACGCCGTTTCGGTTCATGACCACCAGCTCGCCGCTCGGCTTTTCCACCACGTGCAGATTGTAGAACTTGATAACCCCACCATGCTTGGATTTGATGGTGGTTTGTTCTACCCGCCGGGAGGCGGTGCCGCCGATGTGGAAGGTCCGCATAGTCAACTGTGTGCCCGGTTCACCGATGGACTGGGCAGCGATGATCCCGATGGCGGCTCCGATATCTACCGGCCGGCCATGGGCCAGATCCCGGCCGTAACACTTAACGCAGACACCATGGGTCGACTGGCAGGTCAAAACTGAACGAATTTGGACCCGATCGAGGGCGGCATCTTCAATCTCTTTAACCGCCTCCTCGTCAATGACCTGATTGGCCTTAACGATGACGTAATTGGGATCGGACGCCGGTCTGGTCGGGTCGGTGATATCCCACAAGGTGATTCGGCCCAGGATCCGTTCACCCAAGGTTTCGATCACTTCGCCGGCCTCCCGGAGGGATTCGACAAAAATTCCATCCAGGGTTCCACAATCCACTTCCGAGATGACTGCGTCTTGGGCCACGTCGACCAATCTTCTGGTCAGGTACCCCGAGTTGGCCGTCTTCAGGGCCGTATCGGCCAAACCCTTTCGGGCGCCGTGGGTGGAAATGAAGTACTGCAAAACGTTCAGGCCTTCCCGGAAGTTGGCCGTAATGGGCGTCTCGATGATCTCGCCCGACGGCTTGGCCATCAGGCCGCGCATCCCGGCAAGTTGCCGCATCTGATCCTTGCTGCCTCGAGATCCGGAATCAACCATCATATAGATCGGGTTGAAAGACTGGATGGTTTTGATATTCCCATTTTCATCTTTGACCTTCTCGAAGGATACTTCCATCATCATCTCTTGGGCTACATCATCCGTGGCCTTGGCCCAGATATCAACCACCTTGTTGTACTTTTCACCGGCCGTGATCAGACCTTCGGTGTATTGCAGCTCAATCTCGGAAATGTCCTTGGTGGCAACGTCCAGGATTTCCTTCTTCTTTGCCGGGATAACCATATCCGACACGGAAATGGAGATACCGGCCCTGGTGGCGTATTCATAGCCGGTATCCTTTAACCGGTCGGCCAAGATAACCGTTTTCTTCAGGCCGCAGGTGCGGTGAGCCAGGCCGATAAGTTTCCGGAGTTCCTTTTTTGTCATGACCCGATTGATTTCGTCAAAGGGGATCTCGTCAGGAACAACTTCTTTCAGAATTATCCGGCCAACCGTAGTCGAGACGATGGTCCCATTCATCCGCACCTTGATCGGGGCTTGCAGGTCAAGTTCCTCTGAATCATAGGCCACCCGGACTTCGATGGGGCTGGAGCAGATCTTGCCGGCCCCTTTGGCCAGCGGTCTTTCCCTGGTCATGTAATAGAGACCCAAAACAATATCCTGGGAAGGAACAATGATTGGTTCGCCATTGGCCGGGGAAAGGATGTTATTGCTCGACATCATCAGGACCCGGGCTTCTATTTGGGCTTCGATCGACAATGGGATATGCACAGCCATCTGGTCACCGTCAAAGTCGGCGTTAAAGGCGGTGCAGACCAGCGGATGGAGCTGGATGGCCTTACCTTCAATCAAGATGGGTTCAAAGGCCTGAATGCCCAGCCGGTGAAGAGTCGGGGCCCGGTTTAACAAGATGGGGTATTCACGGACCACCTCATCGAGGGTATCCCAGACTTCGGGAGTTTCCCGTTCAACCAGTTTCTTGGCGCTCTTAATGGTGTTGACTAAGCCTTTCTTTTCCAAACGCTGGTAGACAAAAGGCTTGAACAATTCCAAGGCCATTTTTTTGGGCAGCCCGCATTGGTGGAGTCTGAGATTGGGTCCCACGACGATAACCGTCCGGCCGGAGTAATCAACCCGTTTACCCAGCAGGTTTTGTCTAAAACGGCCTTGTTTTCCTTTAAGCATATCGCTCAAAGACTTTAAGGGGCGTTTGTTCGGCCCGGTAATGACCTTGCCCCGGCGCCCGTTATCGAACAAGACGTCTACGGCTTCTTGCAACATCCTTTTTTCGTTACGGATAATGATATCCGGGGCGTTAAGTTCCTGAAGCCTTTTCAACCTGTTGTTTCTATTGATGACCCGCCGGTACAAATCGTTCAAATCAGAAGTTGCGAACCGGCCGCCATCCAAAGGCACCAGCGGTCTTAACTCCGGGGGGAGAACGGGAATGACGTCCATAATCATCCATTCCGGACGATTACCCGAATCCTTAAAGGCTTCGATAACCTTTAGGCGCTTAGCCAGTTTCTTCCGTTTAGCCTCGGAATTGGTCGTGGTCATTTCTTCCCGAAGCTTAACCGAATCTTCTTCGAGGGTGACCCTTTCCAACAGATACTTGATGGCCTCGGCGCCTATGCCGCCTTTGAAGTCTTCTCCCGCGGTATCCCGCAATTCTCGATATTTATCTTCAGAAATAAGCGTCTTGGGCTTGAGGCTGCTGCCGCCTTCCTCCAGCACGATATAAGACTCAAAGTACAGTACCTTTTCCAGGTCTTTCAAAGTCAGGTCCAGCAAATTCCCGACCTTTGAGGGAAGACTCTTCAGAAACCAGATATGAGCCACCGGACTGGCCAGCTCTATGTGAGCCATCCGTTCCCGGCGAACTTTAGACTGGATTACTTCAACACCACATTTTTCGCACACGACACCGCGGTGCTTCATCCGTTTGTACTTGCCGCAATTACACTCGTAATCCTTAGTCGGGCCAAAAATCTTGGCGCAGAACAGCCCGTCTCTTTCCGGTTTAAACGTCCGGTAATTGATCGTTTCCGGCTTCTTCACTTCCCCATGCGACCATTCCCTGATCATTTCCGGAGAAGCCAAAGAAATCTTCACCGCCTTGAAGCTTAAAGGGTCTTTAGGCTTGGCAAAAAAGCTGTATAAATCATCCAAGGCAATACCTCCTTAGGCCGCCGGGAGTTCTTCTTCGACGAGTTGAATATCCAAACCCAGACTCTTCAATTCCTTGACTAAGACGTTAAAAGACTCGGGTAAACCGGCTTCCAATACGTTGTCACCCTTGACAATCTTTTCATACATCCTCGTCCGGCCAGGCACGTCATCCGATTTCACCGTCAAAAACTCCTGCAAAGTATATGAGGCGCCATAAGCCTCCATGGCCCAGACTTCCATCTCACCCAGCCGTTGACCACCAAACTGGGCCTTGCCGCCGAGTGGCTGTTGGGTTACCAGGGAATAGGGGCCGGTCGAACGAGCATGGATCTTGTCGTCAACCAAATGGTGAAGCTTCATAATGTACATCATCCCGACCGTGACCTTCCTGTTAAAGGGTAAGCCGGTCCGGCCATCGAAGAGACCTGCCTGGCCCACGCCCGGTAGCCCGGCTTCAACCAGAAATTCTTTGATTTCATCTTCACTGGCCCCGTCAAAAACGGGCGTGGCAATGTAGATGCCCTCATCATTTCTGTGCATCACGTTCGGGGCGTCATTTTCGGTAATTTTATCGATATCGTCGTGTTCACGACGGGGATAAGCCCGCTTCAACTTGGCTTTTAACGCATCGAGAGCCTCAGGGTTCTTTTGGACGGCCTCTATAAGTTCCCGCACTTGTCGTCCTAATTCCTTGGAGGCCCAACCTAAGTGCGTCTCCAACACCTGACCCACGTTCATCCGGGAGGGGACACCAAGTGGATTCAAGACAATGTCAACCGGGGTTCCATCTTCAAAGTAGGGCAAGTCTTCCTCAGGCAAGACCCGAGATACGACACCTTTGTTTCCATGGCGTCCGGCCATTTTGTCGCCTACCGAGAGCTTTCTTTTCATGGCCACATAGACTTTGACCATCTTAATTACCCCAGGAGGTAATTCGTCGCCTTTTTGAAGTTTGCCGATCTTTCTTTCAACGGTTTCCTTGATCAATTCCACTTTATCTACGTAGCTGTCAATTATTCCGCTGAGCGCTTCCAACTTGTCCGGTCCGCAATTTATCTTGATTTCCTGCCACATCCTAACCGGCACCGAATCAATAAGGGCGTCTGAAATCATGTCGCCCTTATTAACGATCTTCTTCCCGGACACAGGGTCTTTGTAACTTGCAGTAACCATCTGGCCGGACAGGAGGTCAACCAACCGCCGAGTGACACTTCGCTTGATAATCCCGATTTCGTCATCACGATCTTTGTATAGCTTGGCGATCTCCTCATCCTCAATGGACTTGGCCCGATTATCCTTCTCCACCCCTTTCCGGGCAAAGACTCGAGCATCGATAATCGTCCCTTCAACACCGGGCGGAACCCGGAGCGAGGAGTCTTTTACGTCACCGGCTTTCTCGCCGAATATAGCCCGCAGCAATTTCTCTTCCGGCGATAACTGGGTCTCGCCTTTGGGAGTAATCTTGCCGACCAAGATATCATCGGGCTTGACTTCAGCGCCAATCCGAATAATACCGCTTTCATCAAGATTCTTTAGAGCGTCCTCGCCGATATTGGGGATATCCCGGGTGATCTCCTCCGGTCCCATTTTGGTGTCCCGGGCGACCACTTCATATTCTTCAATATGGATGGAGGTGTAAATATCATCTTTGATAACCCGCTCACTAACCAGGATGGAGTCCTCAAAGTTGAACCCGCCCCAGGACATGAAGGCGACCATCACGTTCCGGCCCAAGGCCAGCTCGCCCATTTCCGTGGCCGGCCCATCGGCGATAATGTCACCTTTCTTCACTCTGGCGTACTTGCTCACAATCGGTTTTTGGTTAAAGCAGGTGTTTTGGTTCGATCGCTGGTACTTGATCAGCTTATAGATTTCTACGTCCGGCCCTTCAGCGACGGCGTCTTGGCCATCTTTATCGTACCGAAGCACGATCCGGGAGGCATCAATGTCTTCCACCACCCCGTCCCGTCTGGCCAC
>JADFYA010000152.1 GCA_015233285.1 Deltaproteobacteria bacterium
CTTATTCTTCAGAGCTAAATGAATGGCATAGGCCAGGGCCATCTCACCGAACTTGTGATGGTGACCATAGGTCTCCCCGTCGGTGGCCAGGCAAAGCAAAGCCGGACCCTTACCTTGCATTGGGGCGAAATATTCCATCATCCGGCCTAAATAACTACTACCCGATTCCAGCAGACGGTTAAAGGCCACATCTCGGGAAATCCCCCCGTGATAAAAGAAGATATTGATTACCTTCCCGTCTCCCAACCGGCATAAGAAAGGCTTGGAAATATCCACCGAACAATCGGAAACGTCTTCCCAGACAGTGGAACCCAACCTTCGCACCCGGCGGGCCTGATATGGGGCCAGGATGGTGTAGGTAATTCCTGCCCCGGCTAAAACTTTCAAGGTCGCGTTATCCACCGCCGTCTCGGCCAGCCACATTCCCTCCGGCGCCCGGCCGAAACGATATCTGAAATCCTCAATTCCCCAAACTACTTGGGTTATTTTGTCCTGTTGCGTGGCCAGCGGCATGATGATATGGTTGTACACCTGGGCGACGGCATTGCCGTGTCCGCCAAATCTCTTGATAGACGCCGCATCGGCCCGAATAATGTCTTCGTACACATCAGGATGAAATTTGGCCATCCACGAGAGCAGCGTAGGGCCGAAATTGAAACTTATATATTCATAATTGTTAATTATTTTGATAATTCGGTTTCGGTCGTCCACGATTCGGGCCATGGCGTTCGGGCCATAACACTCGAAGGTGATCCGCTCATTCCAGTCATGGTAAGGGGCCGCTGAATCCTGAATCTCCAGGTGCTCCACCCAAGGGTTTTCTCTTGGCGGCTGGTAAAAATGACCATGCACAATCAAATAATTCATAATCCCTCTTCGAGTTCGGGTTCGACCAGGAAGGCCTTGACCAGGCGGCCGCGCCGTTTTTTCCGGGTGCCTTCCATACCGGTACGCTTGTGCTTGGGGCCCATACAACAACTCAACTATACATAAATGTTTCAGAAAAACATCATAAAAATGTTAATCCCAATGAAAACTTCTCCTTTGGACTATCTTTAGCAGCATATTATGTGCCAAATCCATTTCTACGGCCACTATAAAGATCTGAAAATTAGAAACCCCTGCCTTTTTTCCGCTATGCTTTTTTTTCCTGAAAGTCCCGCTCCGACATCCGACATCTTCTGTCAGCACATTCACTGCTCATTTTGAGACCTTTTTGAGTTGCAGGCGAACGCTTTAATATGTTAAACAAACCATAGGATGAGCTTAGACGGCCATAAGTCCTGGTTAAAATTATCAGCAATCAGATATTTAATGAACCCTGAAGCAGGAAGGAGGCGCCATGACGAAAAATTTGATAACCATCTCAATCGTTTTATTAGCCGTTCTAATGTTGAGCAGCGGCCCGACTCTGGGTCAAACACCAGGACCGCCGCCGGGACAGACCGGCCAACCCGGACCCGGCCCCAAACCACGATGCCCGGAACTATTTAAAATTCTAGACACAAACCACGATGGCAAGGTCACCCTCGATGAATTCAAAGCGGCTCACCACATGCGAGATGCGGAACAGACGTTCAAGGCCATGGACACCCAGGGCAAGGGCTACCTGACCCAGGAAGACCTCTGCGGCAAGGGAAAAATGCACCCTGGGCAGTAAAAGGTCAACCTCTAAATATCGATCTCAACACGGCCGTGAATCACATTTTAAGATGGTGTTAAGCTGCCGGCGGCTCGTCATGGGTTGCCGATCGTTCTAAAGGCAGCCGGCCACGAGTGATCTATAACCAGCCATAAACCACGAGCAACCAGCATCAAGAAACCAGAAACCATAATAAAAAGGGAAGATCATGGTTCCAGCGAGCCGAACACCCGAGTCAAAGCCAAAACAAGAATCAACAGTTACCCCTAAATCAAATGCCGTGCTGGTCATTGGAGGCGGCATTGCCGGCCTCAAGGCGGCGACAAATCTGGCCCAGGCCGGGATATCGGTCATCTTGACCGAACAAACGCCGGCTATCGGGGGGTATCTGTATCAGCTCGACCGTACCTTCCCGACAAACAATTGTGACATTTGCACCCTGGCCCCGGACCTGGCGCGGCACACCCGGGAGACGGCCATAAAGATAATGACCATGACTGAAGTCAAAGGGGTGGTTGGTCAGCCGGGCGCCTTCTCCGCCATTCTATCCACGGCTCCCAGATACATCAACCCGGACACTTGCACGGCTTGCGGCCAGTGCATAACTGTTTGCCCGGAAAAGGCAATTCGGCTAAGCCCTGGTTTTGATCTCCGGGCGGAGACCTGTCTGCGCTATCCCCGGTCTATTCCAACGGCCTATTCCATAGACATGGACCGATGCACCAAATGTGGCTTGTGCGTAGACGCCTGTCCTGCATCAGCCGTGGATTTGGCGGATACGTTCCAGGAGACCAGGGTCCAGGTGGGGTCGGTTATCCTGGCCTGCGGCGGAGAGCTGTTTAATCCCGGTCCGATCAGCGCATATGGCTACGGCCGCCTGGCCAATGTGGTCACAGGTCTGGAATTTGAACAACTACTGACTGCTTCAGGACCCACTCAGGGCCGGTTGATCCGGCCGTCCGACCAAACACTACCGGGCAAGGTGCCCTGGATTCAATGCGTCGGGTCAAGAAACTTCCACCCGGCCGGGAACAGCTATTGTTCCAGCGTTTGTTGTATGTATGCCATCAAGGAGGCGACTCTGGCCCGAGAACGGTGCCTCCCGGATTTGGCCACAACCATTTTCTATATGGACATGCGGACATGCGGCAAAGGTTATGAAGCCTTATACCGTCAGGCGGAAGAAAAGCATCACATCCGGTTCATCCGGGCCCGTCCCGGAGCCATTGAGGAGAATGACCTGACCAAAGATCTGAGCATCACCTATGAGGATGACGCCGGTGATCTGGCCACGGAGACCTTCGATATGGTGGTGCTGGCCAACGGCTTTCAACCGGCCCCTCGTTTTGCGGCACTGGCCGAGAACTTAGGTGTAAACGTAGACAGCCACGGTTTTGTTGAGACTCACCTCCTGGCCCAAACGGCCTCATCCCGGCCGGGGATCTATGTCTGTGGCGTGGCCCAGAGCCCGAAGGATATCCCGGAATCAATCGTCCAGGCAGCCGCGGCGGCTTCCCAGGCGGCCCGGCACACCCCGACCCTACCAGAGCTTCCACCTTCCGATATAACCCCGGTCCCGGAACGAGGGGTCAACGGTGAGCCCCCGCGGGTGGGCGTGTTCATCTGTGAATGTGCCGGCGAGATCAATAACGTGGTAGACACGGTCGCCCTTCATGATTATGCCCGAAAATTGCCTCAGGTGACGGCCGGCAGCGTCTTGACCTTAGGGTGCTCCCCGGATGGTCTGCAAATAATGGCCGACGTCATTGCCAAGAGCGACCTCAATCGAGTCGTCCTGGCCGCCTGTTCATCCCGATCATATGGGCCCCTGTTCAAGAACGCCTTGCGCCAGACCGGAATAAATAACAATTTTATCGAACTAGCCAATATTCGGGAGCAAGCGGCCTGGGTGGATATGGGAGACAAGCCGGCCACCACTCAGAAAGCCAAGGATTTACTCAGGATGGCCGTAGCCAGGGTATCTCAAGCTAGCCCGGTCACCCACCAGACCCGGCGGATAGCCCGGAACGCCCTGGTCGTCGGCGGTGGTCCGGCTGGGATGAATGCGGCTTTGAGTTTGGCCGATCTGGGCATTCAAGTCTATTTAGTGGAGAAGTCAGGCCGGCTGGGTGGTCAGGCCAAAGATATCCTGCGCAGCCTGGCTGGAGACGATATCCCGGCGTACTTGACCGGGTTGATCGACCGGGTTGAGTCCCATGACCGGATCAAGGTTTACCGCGAGGCCAGGGTGATCCAATCCACTGAGGAATCGGGTACCTTCAGGTCGGTTATCGAGACCGGCGACACCCAACGGGTCATCTTAGAACACGGGGCCGTCATTATCGCCACCGGGGCCCAGCCCAAGCGTCCCTCCGGCTACCTGTACGGCCAGTCGCAGGCCGTGCTCACCCAGATGGAACTGGAAAACATCCTGATCAACCAGCCCGGCCGGGCCGCCAAGCTTAACCATGTGGTTATGATCCAGTGCGCCGATTCCCGCACCCCGGAAGACCCGGACTGTAATCGCATCTGTTGCACCAAGGCGGTCAAGAACGCTCTCTTACTCAAGCAACTGAATCCCCAGGCCCGGATCATGATCCTCAACCGGGATATCCGGACTTACGGCTTCTATGAGGACTTTTATCAGGCGGCCAGGGAACAAGGGGTCTTGTTCGCCCATTATACCCCCGAGCGAAAACCAGAGGTGGTCCAATTCGGCGACAAAGTGCTGGTCACCTTCCCGGACAGCATTCTGGGCCGGGATATCAGAATCGAGGCCGACGTCCTCGCCTTGAGTGCCGGGATGAAACCTCAACCAGAAAACATGACCGAATTGACCGGAGTGTTCCACCTGCCCCTAACGGCTGAGGGATATTTCCTGGAAGATCATATCAAACTCCGGCCGGTGCAATTGCCCCATCCAGGCATGTTTGTCTGCGGCACAGCCCATTCCCCTAAGGACATCGGCGAAAGCATCACCCAGGCCCTGGCTGCCGCGGGTGAAGCCCAGGCCCTGCTGGCCCAAGGCACCTGGGAGGAAGTGACCGGAACAGCCTACGTCAATCCGGGCCAATGTGCGGTCTGCCTGACCTGCGTCCGTGCCTGCCCTTACCATGTGCCCTACATCCGAGCCGGTGCCTCGTACATCGACCCGGCCGAATGCCGCGGCTGCGGGACCTGCGTCACCGAATGCCCGGCCAAGGCCATCCAATTGCCGTCCTTGACCGATAATCAACTGACGGCCCAAGTCGGGGCGATGTTGGCATGATTCTTTAACAGGTAACCGTCGACTGGGTGATCCCGGCAAGAAAGTTGAGGCTCCGATGAAAACGAAAACCGCAAAAGGCCCGGACGGCATCACGGCCATGACCGTGGGCGGCTTTAAATCCATTACCGAACCTGCCCGGATCGAAATCCGGCCCCTGACCATATTGGCCGGGGCCAACAGTTCCGGTAAATCAAGTATGATGCAGCCGTTACTCCTGCTCAAACAAACATTGGAGGCCGATAACGATCCCGGGCCGCTGCTGCTGGATGGTCCCAATGTGCGGTTTACTTCCGTGGATCAGGTGCTGTCCAAAGGAACAAAAGGTGTCCCCACGAATTCCTTCCAGATCGAAATTGAAGCCGGCGGATCTTCTGTTAATCTCAAATTTGCCAAGAAGGGCAGCAAACGCGGCGTTGAGGTCCGGCAAACAGTGGTCTCACATGGGGTCGAATCTATGGTTATGAGGCCCGGCATGAAACATGAAGAAATATATCTTGCTATTCCATCAAGTTACAAGACAGAAGGAGGCATAGTCAGGGACGGTGGATTCGATTTCAACTGGAAAGTAGTCCAAAACCGTTTCTTTCTAAGTTTCCTCTATGGTGATGGGAGTTTCCGGTTTCAACTAAGCTGGCCTGAACAAATAATAGAACCACACCTCACCCGGTTGATTCATCTTCCCGGCCTGCGGGGAAACCCGGAAAGGGCCTACCCGGCCTACGATGACATCCAAAATTTTCCCGGCACCTTTGAACGTTATATGGCCGGTACAATCGCTGACTGGCAGATGTTGAGAGATGCGAGGCTGTATCAGTTAAGCAACTGGTTGGAGATGATGGGGCTGACCTGGAAGGTTGAGGCGAAGTACCTGAGCGACACCCTGATTGAATTGCGGGTCGGGAGATCACCAAAGAAAACCAAAACCAGCAGCAAAGATATGGTTAACCTGGCCGACGTGGGATTGGGAGTCTCACAGGTCTTGCCGGTTTTGGTGGCCTTGTTGGCCGCGGAACCGGGACAAATGGTTTATCTGGAGCAACCGGAAATCCATCTCCACCCCAGGGCGAAGATGGCTCTGGCCCAAATTTTGGTGGAAGCGGTCAAACGCGGCGTCCGGATTGTGGCCGAAACCCATAGTTCTCTGCTGTTGAGAGGGATTCAAACCCTGGTGGCCAGGGGCGATCTAGACCCGGAGATGATAAAGCTCCACTGGTTCCAGCGGGATCCAGATAATGGGATGACCACCGTGTCCAGCGCGGATTTGGACGAAAACGACGTATCCGGGAGTTGTCCGAAAGATTTTGACCAAATGATTTTGGAAACAGAAGAATAATACCTAAACGCGTCATGGTCCTTCCAGCGGAAGGCCAGGGCCCCATTCATTCGGGATGTCTCAAAATCAGGAGGAGTTCGTCCGTCAAAGTAGAAGATTCCGCAGATTGCCTCACGTACTAATCTTTTCTTGTGGCAAGAGGGTATAATCTCGGCGCGGCTCAAGGAGGTGAAACCAGGCCTTGACCTGTCTCTCACCATTTCCCTGGTAGCATGTCTCCTTTGATTCGATGAGATTGAAGTAAGGAGTCAGGGCCTCGATCCTGGCGTCTTGTTCGTCCGTCTTCTTCCGGTCGGTTTTCAGTAAAAAATATCCCTCGGGCCGTAACAACCGAAACACGTTGGCGGCATAATCGTTACGGACATCGACGGACGTCAGGGTATAACAGCCCCGGTCGGTAACCAGGTCAAATGGCCCGGTCAGCCGCGTCATGAGGATGTCATCGACCACGAAACACACCCCGGCCCCATCTTCCGCAACTCGACGCCGCGCCTCGGCCAGGGACGTCTCTGAAACGTCCGTCCCGGTCACCTCAAAGCCCAGATCGGCATAGAGAATAGCCTGGTCCCCCAACCCGGAGCCGATATCCAGCAACCTCCGGCCAGGCAGGTTCAGAGATTGGAAGGCCTCGGCAAAATCCGGGTCAATGGTCTTGAGCCGGGGCAGAAAATGCCCCCGTTCGGTAAGGTGTTCTCCCTTGCGGTAACGCGCCTCCCAGGTCAGACCTAGCAAGACGTTACGCAAGCGTCTTTCGTCCATGATCACTTCCTCTGTACGTCATTCTCCCTGAATACCTCGGTCGTCATACGACGCTGTTTGAGCACCTATAGGGCGGTATGGGCCTGCCCCCCGGTTTTTCCAGCATGGTGATGATCCGCAGAGTGACCAGCTTGCCCCGGCCAAAGTCATCCAACCGTGGATGATTGACTAACAGCGGCTGGACCAGATAATCGGTGCCAACCGTTTTTCGGGCCAGGCTGACTATCTCCGGGGCAGGCATCCTTTCACCTAACTATAAATTATAATTGGGTTAGATTAACAATGGGAGTAACAACTTTACATTACCAGCGCCTACAAGGAACTGAAGTTGACGACACGATCCGTATGTAACCAATATTTATATTTTGCCTTTAATCCCGCACCTTGCTTCAGTGAAACCGTCCCGCATTTCTCTACAACGGCCTGCCCTTTTTCAGAGATCAACCAGTCCAAAAACTTTTTCACCTCACCGTCCGGTTTGCCCTTGGTGGCAATATAGAGCGGGCGAAATGCGGTGTATTTCCCAGAGGAGATATTCTCCACAGTCGGGTCTATCCCATCGAGGGCCAAAATTTTCAAAGATCGTTTTCTGGCGCTGCTGACCCCGGTGATCCCTATGGCCCATTGGTTTTGCTCCACGTTTTCTTCCAACGGACCACTGCTCATGAGAGCTTCGGCCGCCTTGGTGTACTTGGTGTTCACATCATTGAAAAACATTATCCTGCTCACGAAACCGACACCGCTATAATTGTCTTCCCGATCGAAAAATAGGATCTTCTGGTTGGGGCCGCCAACCTCTGACCAATTCGTTATTTTACCTAACAATATCTGCTTTAACTGGTCAGTGGTCAAGGAGTTCACCGGATTAGCCTTGTTGACTATAGCCACAACAGCATCCCAGGCCACCACGGTGAGCAGGACTCCCAACTCCTCCTCCGGAAACTTGTCCGGTAGGGCCGGGCGACAGGTGCCGCCCATATCCGCCATTCCCGAATTTGCAAATCTAATCCCCTTGGTCGCACCGCCGCTAGATAAAGATATGGAGACTTTCCCCCCCGTCTCTTTCTCATAGGCTTTAACCGCCTCACTCATAAACGCCGTTCTGGTGATACCGCAACCAGTCCATTTCAGGTTCGTTTGGGCCAGTGCAGATGAATTTAAATACACAACGGTTGCAGAGATCAAAATGAGTCCCGTTAAC
>JADFYA010000153.1 GCA_015233285.1 Deltaproteobacteria bacterium
AGTCGGTGACGGATTACTTTTAATGGCGGAGAATGAGAGATTAATAAAAGCGCCGGCTATCAAACTAACCATCCTCTCTGATATCAAGTGGGCTCAAGCCCACTTTTTTTTTAAATTATGGACTGGTATTTAATTTCCGACATTGCGGCTCGGACTAAAGACATCATTGAACCAACCTTGAACAACCTCGGGTTGGAGCTGGTCGAGATCGAGTACGTCAAAGAACAAAGAGGATACACACTCCGGATGTTCATTGATTCCCCCACTGGAGTGACGGTGGAGGACTGTGCCCAAACCAGCCGTCTGGTGGGTGATATAATCGAAGCCGAGGGCGTCATTTCCGACTCTTATCATCTGGAAGTATCCTCCCCCGGGCTGGATCGGCGGATCAGAAAAGAATCCGATTTTAGACGATTCCTTAACCACGAAATCAAGGTCAAAACCAGGACCCCGGAGCAGAATCGAAGGAATTTCACCGGTACCCTGACCCAATGCGAACACGGTGTCATCACCGTCTTAATCGGCCAACAGACCTTCTCCATCAGACTCGATAACGTGGCTAAAGCGAATCTCGTATTTCATTTTTAACGGAGTAACCGCATCATGGTTTCGGATCTCAAACGATTAATCGAACAGGTCAGCCGGGACAAGGGAATTGACCGAGACACCCTTATTTCCACGCTGGAGGATTCCGTCCGGTCAGCAGTCAAGAAAAAGTTTGGTCCGAAACGCGAGATCGAGGTGGCTTTTAATGATCAACTTGGCGAGATCGAGGTTTTCGAGTTCAAGAACGTGGTCAAGAAGGTGATCGATGAGGCGACAGAAATTTCTCTGGAGCAAGCCAAGCAAATGGACCCGGAATCCGAGGTCGGCGACACACTGGGCCTGAGAATCGACCCCAACATATTCGGCCGAATCGCGGCCCAATCGGCCAAGCAAGTGATTATCCAGCGGATGAAAGACGCAGAGCGGGATCTTGTCTTCGACGATTTTAAAGACCGCAAGAGTGAGATCGTTAACGGTATCGTCCAGCGTTTTGACAAGGGCAACATTATCGTCAACCTGGGCCGGGCCGAGGCCGTGCTGCCGACTAATGAACAAATCCCGAAGGAAACATTCCGCCAGGGGGATCGGGTCCGGGCCATGGTCTTGGACGTGAAAAAAGTGGTCAAAGGTCCCCAAGTCATCCTGTCCCGAACTCACCCCAATTTTTTGATGGCCTTGTTTGAGAATGAAGTCCCGGAGATATCTGATCGAATCGTCGAGATTCTGGCCGCGGCGCGCGAGCCGGGCTCCCGGTCCAAGATTTCCGTCCGGTCCAGCGACTCGGATATCGACCCGGTGGGCGCCTGCGTCGGGATGAAAGGCTCCCGGGTCCAAAGTGTCGTTCAGGAGCTTCGAGGCGAAAAAATAGATATTATTCCCTATAATCCGGATCCGGCCAAATTTGTCTGCAATGCCCTGGCCCCGGCCGAGATTACCCGGGTGGTCATCGATGAAGAAGACCGCTATATGGAAGTTATTGTTCCCGACGATCAACTTTCGTTGGCTATCGGCCGCAAGGGGCAAAATGTCCGGCTGGCTTCAAAACTGACCGGGTGGAAGATAGACGTGCAGAGCGAATCCAAATATTCCCGCATGATCAGGGAAGGATACCAGTCACTGCTGTCGATTCCCGGGGTGGGCGAGACAACGGCCGATTTATTGTACCAGGCCGGAATCACTTCCGCCGAGGCCCTGGCCGAATCCACACTCGAATCCCTGGCCCAGGTGGACGGCCTCCCCGAAAACAAAGCTGAAACTCTTTTACAATCAGCCAGGGACTACCTGGCCACCAAAGGTCAGGGCCCGAGCCAGCCCGCCGGGCCGGAGGAATCAACCTCACCCATCGAAACTGCGGAGGCGCCGCCTGTGCCCGAAACGCCTGCTGAAAATGCTCTCGCCCCGGCCGCGGATGGACCAAAAGATGACCAAGTCGGCGATGAAGAAGACTCCGAATCGAACGAGTCAGACGAGGCAGCCGATGAGCCGGACCCGGACGATGCAGGCCCTGAACCGGATGAGTCAAGCAAGGCATCTGAATAACAACCCATCGGCTTACCTTCAGATGACCGGGATGTTATTTAATATGAACGGACGGGAGACGCCGAAGTTAGGATGTTTGACCCTGATAACCATTTTTTTCGATATTAATATGCGGACTCTTTTCCAGCCAAAATATGTTTCTTCAGCACCTGCGAGTGAGTCCTAGGGTGGCCCATATTCCCTTTCGGACCTGTCTGGGGTGCCGGGATAAAAAAGAAAAGGTCCGATTGATCAGGATGGTGCTTGACCCGAGCGGAAGCCGGAAAGTGCTGGCCGACGGGCCCGCCCGCTTGCCGGGACATGGTGGATACATTTGTCCGTCACGTCAATGCTACGACCGGGCCGTGAAGCGCAAGGCTTTTCATCGCGCCTGGAAACAGACCGTCATTATACCCTCCTGGGAGGAGATAATAAATTCGACCCGGCCATAGCCGGCTGCCGGCAACACTTTTTTTACGATGCCACCCAACTCCGGTGGTCTATTAGAGGTTAATATATGTCCACGCCACCGGCGCCTGGACGGCTGGGGTTAAGATAAACTTTTTCGATCAGTATCTTGACCACCTTAGGACACGGGCGGATATTCCGGTCAACAAGGTGCGGAAGAAACGAAGGATTCCGGGAGTATTGAATGGCAAAAATCAGGGTCAATCAACTGGCCAAAGACTTGGGAATGGAAAACAAAGACCTGTTGTCAAAGCTCATAGAGTTGGGATACGACGTTAAATCGCACTCCAGCAGCCTGGAAGAAGAAGATGTTCCACTTATAATCGGGCAGATTCAAGGCCCTAAACCGGCTGTGGTCGTCGAAGAACGAATCAATCCCAACATCATCCGACGCCGTCGACAGTCTGTTCCCACCCCCCCCTCATCAGGTGAGGTTAGGGAGGAAGAACCGGCAGGAGTTACGGAAAGGCCCCCTAAAGAAACTCTCCCCGACTTGCAGACCGAGGCCGTCCCGGCGCCGGCGATGGCGGAATCAACCGGACCGGAAGAAAAGCCGACCGAGATACCCCGGCCGGAGGTTCTCCCAGAGATCCCGGCTTTTACGCCGCCTCCGCCTGAAAAACACGAATCGCCCGAATCCGCCTCCCAACCGGAAGCCGAATCCGTGGTCGAACCATCATCATCTTTCGTTCAAGCGATATTGCCTGAACACGACCAAGAGGCCGGTCCGGCCGCCGGTCGAGCCATCACCTCAGAACTGGAGACCCCTATTCCCGTGTCAATGAGTGCATCAGAAATCTACCCCATAGAGCCGGACCTGGATGAACCGCGAATCGAGACCGCGGAGACTTCTACCGATAAAACGTTGACTACCCAGGCCGGCCCCCAATCAGCCGGGGAGGACGCAATTTCTCTCGCGCCTGAAGAACGGCCTGCAAAATTTGGAGAAAAGGCTGAGTCGGCCGCCTCCGGAGTGACCGGAATTTTTTCGGGAGAGCCGAAAGTCACCCTCGAGTCTGCCCGATCCCCCAAAGCCCAGACCACATCAAAGGCCCCCGTTGTTCACCGGCCCGGAGAATCCGGGGCCAAACCGCAAACACATAGAGTTAGACCCTTGCTTCCAGAAGGAAAGGTGTCGCCAAAAGATGCCGGGATAAAAAAACCATCGGAAGAAGCAGAAAATATTTCGGACGCGGATCGGAAAAAGGGGAAGAAACCGGTCAAAGGGAAATCAAAAAACGCCAAAAAAATTATCAAGGACGTTCCGGCCAAAATAATTTCTTTGCCCACCCCCGGAGCGGAGCCGCGCTTCGCCATCCCCGCGCCTCATTCCCATGTTCATACCCATCCTCAACCTCAACCGGTGGAATCGCCTGCGCCCAAAGCCAAACCCGCTCCCGAGACAAGCACGCCGGCCATCACCTCGCCCTCGGCTACTCCGGCGCCCCCCGGGCCCCCCGCTGCAGCCGAAGGAGACCGGAAGCCAAAGAAGAAAAAGAAGCCCAAAAAGCCGGTTAAGGTGGAAGTGGAAGCTCCGATTTCCAAGATTGTGGGCCCCAAGAAGAAAGAAATTATTGAAAAAGTAGATCTTTACGATAAGAAAAAGATTAAGGTCAAGGGGTCTAAAAAGAAAGAAATAAAGGTCGTCGCCAAAAAATCCAAAAAGACCGAGATCACGGTGCCCAAGGCCATTAAGCGCCGGATCAAGATTGTCGACACCATCACGGTCTCCGATCTGGCCAAAAGGATGAGTGTTAAGGCCTCCGAGATCATCAAAAAACTTATCGGCATGGGCGTTATGGCCACCATCAACCAGGCGCTGGACTATGAAACCTCATCTCTCGTCGCTGTCGAATTCGGTTACGAGGTGGAAAAAGGCGCCTTTGAAGAGAGCGAGATGTTAATGGCCGAAGTGGATGAGGAGAGCACTCTCCTGTTCCGGCCACCGGTCGTGACCATCATGGGCCATGTTGATCACGGCAAAACCACGCTCTTAGACGCCATTCGAGAATCGAACATTATTAAAGACGAGGCCGGCGGCATAACCCAGCATATCGGCGCCTACCACGTTAAACTCAGCCGCGGCGAGATCGTCTTTCTGGATACTCCGGGGCACGAAGCCTTTACGGCCATGCGGGCCAGAGGGGCTCAAGTAACCGACTTCGTCATTTTGGTCGTAGCTGCGGACGACGGGGTTAAACAACAGACCAAGGAGGCGATTAACCACGCCAAATCGGCTGGAGTCCCCATCATTGTCGCCATCAACAAGATCGATAAAGCGAATGCCAATCCGGATAAGGTCAAAAAAGAGCTGGCTGAAGAAGGGCTGATCCCGGAAGAATGGTCCGGCACCACCATCTTCGTCGAGGTCTCGGCAAAACAGAAGGTGGGCATAGATGAACTGTTGGAAATGATCATCCTACAGGCCGAGATCTTGGAGCTTAAGGCCAATCCCAACAAGTTGGCCCGGGGCCGGATCATAGAGGCTAAATTGGACAAAGGCCGGGGACCGGTGGCCACAGTGCTGGTTCAGGAAGGGACCCTGCGGGCCGGCGACCATTTTGTCTGCGGCACCTTCTACGGCAAGGTCAGGGCCTTATTCAACGACCGCGGCAAGAAAATCGAAAGCGCCGGGCCGTCAACTCCGGTGGAAGTCCAGGGTATTTCCGGCGTGCCCATGGCCGGGGACGAGTTCATCTGCCTCGATTCTGAGCGGAAAGCCAAACAGATCAGTGTCTTGCGGGCGGATAAATTGCGTCTGACCGAAGTCTTTCAGCAGCCCAGAATAACGCTGGAAAACCTCATGTCCAGTATCAAGGACGGCCAGGTCAAGGAACTAAACACCATCATTCGAGCCGATGTTCAGGGTTCGATTGAGGCCTTACGCGATTCTTTGCTGAATCTGTCCACTTCCGAGGTCAAGGTCAATGTCATCCATTGCGCTACCGGGGCCATCACCGAGACTGATATCATGTTGGCTTCGGCCTCCAATGCCATTATCATCGGGTTTAACGTCCGGCCCAATCCCAACGTCACGGAACTGGGCGCCAAAGAAAAGGTCAGCATCCATTATTACGACGTCATCTACAATGTGATTGACGACATCAAGAAGGCCATGTCCGGTCTGCTCGAACCCGATCACGTAGAGAAAGTGCTCGGCCGGGCCGAGGTCCGCCAGACCTTCCATATCCCCAAGATAGGCATGGTGGCCGGGGCCTATGTCCTGGACGGCAGAATTGAAAGAAATGCACGGGTGCGGTTGCTTAGGGATAATGTCGTCGTTTTTAACGGCCGAATTTCCGGCTTGCGCCGATTTAAGGAAGACGTTAAAGACGTCAGCTACGGTTATGAATGCGGTATCTCCATAGACAATTACAATGACCTGAAAGTCAACGACATCATCGAATCCTATATGATTGAAGATATTAAAAGGACGATTGATTAATGTTCGTCGGCGTGGCCAGGGTCGCCTTGCTCATTCCCGGCAATTCGTCGCTTAAAGGAAAACGCAAGGTCATAAAGAGTCTTCTAGACCGGCTTCGGTCCAGGTTCAATGTCTCAGCCGCCGAAGTGGGTGATAATGATCTGTGGCAGCGGGCCTTGATCGGGGTGTCCCTGGTGGCCAATGACCGCCGGTTCGTGGATGCCGCCTTGAGCAAGGTGGTAGAATTTATCGAATTCTCCGGCACAGCTCAGGTTGTAGATATTTATACAGAAATAATCAATGTCTAAATAACTCAAACTACCTGGTAACTCTTTTCTATTTTGGGTTTGGCCGGAAAATGAAACAAATCAAAGAAAAACGTATCCGCCCGATGCAAGTCGGCGAACAACTTAGGGAAATTATTTCAGAACTGGTGATCAAGAAAATTAAAGATCCCAGACTGGCGATGGTGACCATCACGGAAGTGGAAATGACGTCTGATCTGAAGACGGCCTTTGTTTATTTTTCATTCCACAACCCCAAACTGACCAAAGATCAAGCCTTGCAGGGATTTAACAGCGCGGCTGGGTTGATTAAACGGGAGCTGGGCCACAATCTCAAGCTGCGGTATGTTCCAGAACTGATATTCAAGTACGATTCATCATTTGAATACGGCCATCGGATCGAAAAAATTCTGGCCGATATCAATATGTCCCAGTCGTCCCAGGATGACCCGGCACAAGATGACACCGACAGGCCACAGCCACAGGATGACGCCGACTAATCATGGAATCTATTATTAATGCCCTCAGGGAATATGACCGGTTCTTAATATGCACGCATACGGAACCCGACGGCGATGCCCTGGGGTCGGTCCTGGCTTTGACCGAAGGCCTGTCTTTAATGGGCAAGCAGGTTACTCCTTACCTGGAAGACCGGCCGACCGCGCAACTCCGGTTCCTCCCGGGACTCGAACAGATCAGCTACCATTTGAATGAGATAACTAATTACGATGTCGGAATTATCCTGGACTGCGGCGAATTGGAACGGATCGGCCGGAACGCCTCCCGGATCGGCCAGATCAAACTCCTGATCAATATCGATCATCACCAGCCTCGCGCCCAGACAGGTCACCTCCGGCTAATCGACCCGTCCAGCTCCTGTACCGGCGAGATTATCTATCGGCTCTTGGCCGGGCTTAATCAACCGATTACCCGTAACATGGCCTTGAATTTATACACGGCGATCGTCACCGATACCGGCTCTTTTACCTATTCCAATACAAACCAGGCCACCTTTGAGATGGCCGGCGACCTCGTTGGCCGGGGCGTAAATCCACCCGAGGTTTCAGCCCATCTATATCAATCCTATCCTGCGTCCAGGATGAAGATTCTGGCCCGGGCCCTAGAGACGATCGAGCTGACGGGGCAAGGCCGGGTCGCTTTTATGATCGTCACCCAGGACATGA
Source organism: Deltaproteobacteria bacterium (assembly GCA_015233285.1). Next base: position 7,425 of record JADFYA010000153.1, read on the forward strand.
TAAAAGAGACCGGCGCCGGCCAGAACGATACTTTTGGCTTTATCGACTTTCCCCGGTCTATTTCCGGGGTTCGGCTGGCCGCATTATTTCGGGAGATTGAGCCGGGGGTCTATAATGTCAGCCTCCGGTCCAAGGGGCAACTCAACGTGGCGGCTCTGGCCGGGCTCCATGGAGGCGGGGGACATACCAACGCCGCGGGATTCCTGTTTAAGGGATCGGCCGCCGATTTTAAGCAAGAAGCTTTGGAATACGTGGCCGCGGCGTCATGGGACCGGGACGGCGGGTGATGTATTTGAAAGACGGCCTGCTGGTCTTGGATAAGCCGCCCCAGATGACCTCCTATGATGTCATCCGCCGGGTCAAAAAACTGGTTCAACCTAAGAAAGTCGGACATACCGGAACCCTTGACCCACTGGCCACCGGATTATTGATCCTGTGCCTGAATCGGGCGACGTTGCTGTCGAATTATCTGATGGCGGGCGAAAAGGAATACCTGGCCGCCATGCGCCTGGGCCTGACCACCGACACCCAGGATATTACCGGCCGGGTCATCCGAGAGTGTCCCGTCTCCGCCCTGGATCCGGCCCAGGTGGATGACATCTTCCGGGCTCATGTGGGCGCCATTCAACAGACGCCGCCGGCCTATTCCGCGGTAAAACTTCAGGGCCGGCCGGTATACAAGATGGCTCGCCGGGGCATCCAGGTTATCCTCCCGTCCCGCCGGGTAGTTATTCATCAATTGGAGATTTTGGAAATATCCGGACCGGAGATCAAA